>JBDNAP010000569.1:0-8356 GCA_039768325.1 Thiogranum sp. | reverse complement strand
CTTTTAGTTAGAAGAAATATTGACTCAGATTTCCGGGTTCTGAAAATTTCGCGGACCTCGGGTTCAATGGGTGGGCGCCCACTGCGGCGGCATGTAATTGCGAATAGTTCGTGATGTTTTCCTTTGGTCTGGCTCAGCTACTACAGGTGCTACTTTACGGGAGGAGTATTTCAGTCTAATTTCAGGGAAACGGTTTTTTGTTTCAATTGTTTCAGAGTGCTTTTCGTGTTCCCGGATATGGACACATAATATATTGAGTTAAAAAGAATTGAGGGGATACCGCATGTTGCAGACCGCATCATTGCTGGTTGTGGATGACGAATCGGAGCTGTGTGAGATCCTGGTCGAGTATTTCACGGATCAGGGCTTCGTCGTTCACAGTGCCTGCGATGCGCTTGCGGCACGCGAAGCCTTTGGCCGGCAGGTTCCGGATCTTGCCATCCTCGACATCCGTATGCCGGGCGAGGACGGCCTGTCCCTGGCACGCTGGGTGCGCGACCAACACAAGGGCGTTGGCATTATTATGCTGACCACTGCTGCCGATGTCGTAGACCGGGTCGTCGGGCTTGAACTGGGTGCGGATGATTATGTGCCCAAACCCTTCGACCTGCGGGAATTGCTGGCGCGCGTGAAAAGTGTGCTGCGACGCCGGGGAGAGTTAGCGAAGTCATCTGGTCCCTCCGGCCGTGCGCGAATCGGGATCTGCGACCTCGATCTGGGCATGCATAAACTATACGGATCGGATGGCCGCGAGTTGCCGCTGACCGCTATGGAGTTTGACTTGCTCAGGGTATTCACCGAGAACCCCAACCGCGCGCTCAGCCGTGATCAGATCATGGAACTTGCACATCACCGTGACTGGGATGTTTATGACCGTTCCATTGATCTGCGCATCATGCGGTTGCGGCGCAAGATCGAGCGGGATCCCGAAAAGCCAGAGGTAATCAAAACGGTACGAGGGGTCGGCTACATGTATCTGTAACCATGAATGTATCCGGGCCTGGTGCCCCCCCGGGCTGCCTGACAGGAACCGCCCCGATCTGCGGCTGACGGCACGCTATCGCTGGTTGTTACTTCTGGCCACCCTGCCATTGTTTATTGTCATCATGGTGCTGGCGTTCAATCAATACCGCGACCAGTACACACAGGTATTGCACGGACTGGCGCAGAATACCACCAGCTATACAATCGCCCTCGAGAGCATTGCCAAACTCGCCAGCGATCACGTGTTGCAGATGCGGGCCTGGTCGGAGAACTATCTCAGAAGTCCGCCCAGCTATCCAAGCGACCTGCGGGTCTACTACACGCCGCGCATTGTCGATGGAATGCTTGATGGCTACACCCTGGACGATGTGCCCAAGGACAAGCGGCAGTACGTCGGTCAACTTGCATGGTTTGGTGATGACCCGCGTCAATCCGAGGTTGGGGAAGTTGCACTGGATCAGGCGCTGGAGTTTTTCTCTCTCGCTCAACTCACCCACGATGTCAGCCCCTATTTTCAGTGGTCCTACTTCTTCTCAGCCGGTAATGCATTCGCTGCCGTTTATCCCTGGTTCAGCGCAAATGACATGTTGGCGGCGGGGGACTATGCATCCCTGAAAACAGCGCTCGACGACTGGTTCCAGTACGAGATCTATGTCGCGGGAACGCCGGAAAAAAATTCTCAGCGCAGACCTTACTGGACCGCACCTTATATCGATGCGGGTGGTACCGGCGCAATGGTGTCACATGGTGCACCTGTATATGTCAAGGACAAGTTCATCGGTGTCGTTGGCACCGACGTGAAACTCGTCACACTAGAAAAGTTCCTGAAAGGACTGCCGGTCGATGTTGGCAGACTTCTGATTCTGGATGATCAGCGCATGTTACTGGCAGACACGGCTGGTTCACCCAGTGACGCGATTCGCAAGGTGGACGATGTCATATCGGGCGTGCTGGATGGCGAAGGGTTCGTCAGGGCATTGCAGAATACCGGGGTACCGCTTCAATCCGGTGCATATACACTTGTGGCACATGATTCCAAGCACGCCCCGTGGACGCTCGTTTATCTCGTCAATGATGAGGAAATTTCCGGGTTACTGTTGCCACGTCTTCGACCGTATGCCGTGATCCTGGTCGCCTTGGCTATTACGGTTTTTATCATGTTGTATCTCATGAGACGGGAGTTCATCAGGCCGGCCCTGGAAATGGTGTCCTATATTCGCGAGGCATCACGTGATCCATCGGTTGTTGAGCCGAAGCTACCGCGTCTGTGGCAAACCTGGATAGGCGTGGTGTCACGTGCGTTCATCAATAATCGTGATGCAACCCGCAAGGTGCGGGAAAGTGAAGATCGTTTGCAACAGATACTGAATAACTCATCGGCCGTGGTGTACGTGAGAGACCGCGACGAGCGTTTTATCCTGGTTAACCGTTCTTTCGAGCGCCTGCTGGGCGTTTCGCAGGGTGAGGTCGTCGGTAAAGCGCTGGAAGAGGTGTTTCCACCGGATACCGCAGCCGAGTTCCGCGCTAATGATATGCGCGTCATCGAGTCAAACTCGGTTATGGAATTCGAGGAGGATGTTACCTTCAAGAACAGGGTGCACACATACATTTCCAGCAAATTTCCGTTGTTTGATCCTGACGGAGAGATCTACGCTATTTGTGGTATCTCAACGGATATTACAACACGGTAACAAACGGAGGAGATTCTACGGCGCAGCGAGTGATGCCCTGATTCTCTGGGATTCACAAGGGCGTATGGTGGATGTTAACCCTGCAGCCTGGGAAATGGGTGGTTATACACGCGAAGAATTTCTCAAAAAGCCTTTTGACGAGCATATTCACCCGTCTTCACTGTCCTCTTTTGAGGAATTCAAACACAACGTTGCCAGGTTCAAGGCGGCTTCTACCGAGACCAGGGCTATCCGCAAGGACGGGAAAATCATCGATCTCGAATCGAGAAGTATTCCCATGCCCTAACAGGGTGAACCGCATATTCTCACCATCATACGTGACGTCACTGAACAGAAGCGTGTGGCGGAAGAGCTTGCGCGCCAGCGGGAAGCATTGCGCCAAAGTGAGAAGTTGTCCGCTATGGGCGAGTTGCTGGCCGGTGTTGCCCATGAGTTGAACAATCCCCTGGCGATATTGATGGGAAGGGCGGCTCTGCTCGAGAGCAAGATTACCGATCCCGCAGTTCAGAAGGAGATCGAAAAGATCAGGACTGCCGCAGAACGCTGCGGTCGTATTGTGCGCACCTTCCTCTCCATGGCCAGGCAGAAGCAACCCGAGCGCAAGCCCGCCAGTCTCAACGACGTCGTAGCCAGTGCAATCGATCTGCTGGGTTATGGTCTGCGTACTTCAGGCATTGAGCTCGATACACGGTTGGCTGCGCAATTACCTGAACAACAGATGGATGTGGATCAGATCGGGCAGGTTATCATCAATCTGCTGGTTAACGCACAGCATGTACTCAGCGAGCAGACGGGGCCGCATCACATCACCGTCGAGACAGGCAAATCGCCACATCTCGTATATCAAATCATACCGGCTGCCCATAGTGGAACTGTCTGAATTCTGTTTGCATCGCTCGCGTGCCAGACAATCAAGGCTCTCAAAACTCTCCAGTATTTCCCGGCGTAAGGTGCTCTTCAGGATAGCGCTTCCCATCCATGGTGGTAACCAGAGATCCGGCTCCAGTTTCGCATGATGAATAACACGGCTTCTGTTGCCTGTCCCCTGTATTTCCCAGGTAGCGTGTCCGGAGCGGAAGCTGGATGAACCCGGCACAATTACCACCAGGATACGTCCTTGCGCGTCTTCCGTGACATCTTCCACTTTTTGCACCTCCGTGCAGAAAAAAGGATGCAGTTTTCCATGCGCGCCATTACATGTACGGCTCCGTCTTGTTCAGTGCCGATCACCTTGCTGGTGGTGATCGAGGTGTTGAGGCGGCCCAGATTGTCATAGTCAGTCAGGATGGCGCGTACACTTTCGGCAGGTGCGTCCACCTCCATCTCCACACGAATCTCATAGAGATCAGCCTTCTGGTCTACGTCCAGCCGCAGGAGTTGTGAGCTGTTCACTGTTATTGAGAACAAGTGCAATGTGGAAAATACAAGCAATTTATGAAACATGGTGCAGTCCTCCAACTGTCTGGCTCGCCTGGCCTCATGCCGGCAGCCAAATATCGGGTAGTGGCTACATCATGACTGTTTCCTGTATCAAACCGATTTCCTGAAAGCGTGACTTTGTTAATGGTCTGTTTCAGTTTTGTTTCAGAAGGGGGCTGCGAGGCAAATTTGTCTGCCCGGTTCGATGAACCGGGAGCTGGATCAACATGCGGAAGGTGCAGGTGATTGCGGAACCGGCATGGGGACCCTGCTCGCCGATGATGGTGGCATCGCGCCCGGACCAGGCGCTCATGGTATTGCCGCGACGACTAGAAATTCGACATACACCTACTATAGTCACCGTAATATAAAAGCCCTATACCTTCTCTGCTGTGTCGTGCAACTGCAACCGGTATACGGCGGTAAGCCCCCAATTCTTCGTCCTCAATGGGGACCAGGAGCTGGACCAGGGAATGGGCAGGCAGGTCTGCCATGTCCAGCTCGATAAACAATCCGCTGGAGCTGACATTCCTTGTCCACCCGGTGAGAGTCTTTCCTCCCGGGTATTCGATACAGACAAACTTGTGGGTTGAACAGCGCTTGTTCCTGCGACGCTCCATGTTCCGTGCACTTTTGTACTCGTCGTCCCTGTTCATGAGCTCCTTTTTAATCTGACCAGTCTGATGTCAGGCACCCGAAGCCAATCGTTTTGCGGACTGACCTGAAGCGCTGCGCCCTGCAGCTAACTTACCGTTAGCACTCGCTAAGGCTGAGTATAACAGCGATTTGTTACCAGGGTGTTAATCCTGTATCGGGCACCATTTCAGTGCTTCAGCTGAGTTTACTTACTTTCCAGCGGGTGTGTCAGCCCCCCCGGTCACATCGGCCGCTTTACCGGAAGCCTTCTGGGCGGCATCGATGCTCATGGTCTGCTCCATATCGGTTGAGCAGGCAGCGCCACCCAGCATTGCAATTAACACGATAGACAGGGTCTTTTGGGTCATTCGGTGTCTCCTGAACTCGGTGTAAACAATTGTCATGATTTTCCGTCGGGCCACCTCAGCGGCCCACCTTACTGTGGTAAGCAATCTTCCTACCAGTTTCAGGTTTCCTTTTTTAATCTGCGGGTTAGGTGACTTTCGGTACAAGGCCGGTGCTGTAACCGGGATGATCTGTCGTCAAATAGAGACAAACAGACCGGTTTACGGTGCGTGTCCCCGGATCTGCACTCGGGCTACCATCGAAAGCCGGGCGAACCCACGTTAATTAGTTGCAAATGCCTGTTATCATTCCATAACACTTCAGGCTTTCGTTGCAGGTCAAGCATGTACCAAGCTTAATAGGGCCCGGGAAAGTCGTGCACGAGCGTAAACCGTCAAAACACTTAGGCTGGTATTGCCTGGCGAGCATGTGTGCGCAGGTTGATATCGATCTTCGTGGTACAAACTCGTAGTTCGACATACTCGCGCTGATATCAAGGAAGTGATGATCAGCATCATAACTGACTAGGGACTAACTAAGAATGCAACTTGGGCCATTGTCGAACCTGCGGTTGGAGAATTCAGAGGAAGATCAGTCCACTGCCGGGGAATTGAAGGAGCGGATAAGAGCAGAGCAAGTCGCGCTCTTATACCGAAATTCCACGACCGGATTCATGGTCAGTATCGCGGCGGGCGCATTGCTGGTATTTGCACTTAGCGCACATGTTCCGTTCGAACACCTGGGCATCTGGTATGGACTATTACTCGTCGTTACGGTGGCGCGATATTCCCTCAACCAGTTCTATGAAAACAGTGTGCCGGACAAGCAGCAATCCAGAAACTGGGAACATCTGTTTTTGCTGGGCGCGGGAGCTGCAGGCCTCGTTTGGGGCTTGTCGATTATCATCCTGTTCCCCGCCGATTCAGTCGCCTATCAGTTCCTTATTGCTTTGGTGCTGTCCGGTATGGCGGGAGGTGCAGTTGCGGTATTTTCAGCGCGTAAAACGGTCTACCTGGCATTTGCTTTTACCATCCTGATCCCTGTCATCCTGCGGTTTCTGTATGAAAACGACGCGGTACATACTGTATTGGCTGTCATGGTAATCATCTACCTTGCCGGCATGATCATTACCGCTCGAAATACGGAGCGGGTCATTCGCATTGCATTGGCGCTGCGTTTCGACAACCAGGAACTGACCGAGCAGATCAGTCAGCGGAAACGTATCGAATCGGCATTACGCAATAGCGAGGAGCGGTTCAGGGATTTTGCCGAGTCAGCTGCAGACTTCTTCTGGGAACTGGATTCGGGATTTCGGATTATCGATATTTCTGAGCGATTTCACGAGATCACGGGACTGCAGCGTCAGCAGGTTATCGGGCAGACGATCGAGCAGGTTATAGGTCTGCATTGCAATGAGCCTGATACCATTAAAAAATGCATACAGCGTCTTAACGAAAAACAGTTAATCGAAAATATTGAGTTCAGCTGGAAGATTGACGCAACGACCAGGCGTACGCTGCTGTTCAGTGGCAAACCCATAATCGATAATCAGGGAGCGTTTCACGGTTATCGTGGAGTGGGTCAGGATGTGACCAAAGAGCGACAGATCGCTCAACTGATGAATCATCAGGCAAAACACGATGCGTTGACCGGGCTGGTCAACAGGCGGGAATTCATGCATCGACTGGAAAATGCCTTGACTCACAGTAAACGAGACAGTGCATCATATATCCTGTGTTACCTCGATCTGGATCAATTCAAGATTGTCAACGATACCGTAGGTCATGCAGCCGGAGATACGCTCTTGAAAGAACTTTCCGGTTTATTGCACAGCAGACTGCGTACCAGGGATACGCTGTCCCGGGTAGGTGGGGATGAATTCGCGGTGTTGCTGGAGAACTGTCAGTTGGACGCGGGTGTTCAGATTGCCGAGTCGCTGCTCGCGCTATTGGCGGGTTTTCGTTTTCAGTGGGAATCGCGTGAATTCAGGATTGGCGTCAGCATAGGTGTCGTACCCATTTCAGCTGAAACAGATACGGCCCTGCAGGTGCTGGCCCAGGCAGACCTCGCATGCTATACGGCGAAAGACCTGGGACGGAATAGAATTCACGTCTATCACTCCGAAGATCTTGAACTGACCCGTATGGAAAGCCAAATGGCTCTGGTCTCCAAGCTACAGGCGGCGTTGAGAAACGATAAATTCCGGCTTTACCGGCAGCCAATCTGCTCACTCAGTGACGGGCGTGTCGAACACTATGAGCTACTCCTGCGATTACAGGAAGCAGGCAAAAAGATCATCTCGCCGAGGAGTTTCATACCCGCCGCTGAACGCTACGGCATGATGAAGGAGATAGATCGCTGGGTGATTGAGAATGCCTTGTCTGCCTATGCCCGGGAATATGGGGATTCCTCCAAAGTCTGCTATTCAATAAACCTGTCCGGCAACAGTTTGAACGACGAAGGCCTGCTGGAGTGGATTTTGAAGCAGCTCAGGCGATTTAAAGTGGCGCCTGAACGGATCTGTTTTGAGATCACGGAAACGGCTGCAATACGCAATCTGAATCAGGCCAAACAGCTGATAGATGCGCTAAGGATGGAAGGTTGCCGCTTTGCTTTGGACGACTTTGGTAGTGGACTGAGTTCATTTTCCTACATCAAGTATCTACCTGTCGATTATCTGAAGATCGACGGTAGCTTTGTTGCTGAACTGGAACAGGACGCAACAGCGAGTGCTATGGTATCTGCGATCAATGAGATGGGCCATGTGCTGGGTATTCAGACCGTGGCCGAGCATGTGGAAAACGCCACGGTACTCGGCATCATGCGAGACATTGGTGTGGACTTTGTTCAGGGGTTCGCGCTGGGTGAGCCCGCTCCTTTGACGAGCCCAGGCTAAAACCGTTTTGTGTGACAGTTTCCCTGATGGTGCAGATATTCTAACGAACCATAGGGGCTATGCAGGCCATGTCGTGATCTCGTTGGCGATGCCATTTGATCGGAGTGCGCCCTTGATATTACCTGCCTGAGAAAAATCATACGCTGGGTGAAGTGGTGGATACTGTCTGAATACTGCAGGCCTGAATATCAGATATGAATCATTTAGAGATGAATGGTACTAAGTTAAGCCTATTTAACCCATTGTAGGGCCGAATTCATTCGACCAACCACGTTGCCATACCATCTAACATCCCGGATATGGCTACTATGTGGGTAGCCGCCAACAGCTAAAGGCCGAATAAATTCGGCCCTACAGAGGAAAAGCCGCCTTAACTTAGTGCCAT
>JBDNAP010000568.1:0-3408 GCA_039768325.1 Thiogranum sp. | reverse complement strand
GTATCGTCAGTTGCCGGGTGTTTCTTTAATGGAATTGACTGAATTCGAATGTAAATATCATATAGGCCCTGATGATTTCTGTGACAAGTGGCTTGAAAACCCTGTTTTTCCACTCAATGCAGCGCCACCTTGGCAAGATCCCACATTGGCAGAAAGATACCGGTAGCCAGCAGAAATACCAGACCAGCCAGCGCTATCGTCAGAGTTGGTTCTATGGAAGCGCTGAGTTTGTCGATGGAGTAGTCCACTTCATCGTCAAAATAGTCGGCCACATCCTGTAGCAGTTGGTCTGTGGCGCCTGATTCTTCACCGACCTGTAGCATCTGCAGAACCAGGTGATCGAATATGCCGGTACCTGCAGCGGTGTTACTCAACGATTCACCGCGTTCGATACCATCGCGCATGCTGAGGATGCGTTCTTCGACGAAATCGTTGCCCAGTGCACGTCCTACCACCGACAGGCCGGTGACAATCGGAATCCCCGAACGCTGTACCAGCGCAAACAGTCGGCTGAATCGTGCCAGCGTTGCCTGATACAGGACTCTTCCCACCAACGGCAGGTGCAATTGGGCCTTGTGCCACCGGTAGCGCCCGCTGTCACTGTGCAGGTACAGTCCGATACTGATCATAGCCAGGATGGTCCCGACAAGCATGAAATGCCAATGGTTGATCATGGCATCGGAAGTCGCCATCAGGATACGCGTCGGTAAGGGCAAGTCTGTGCCGAATTGCTCGAAAATGGCGGCGAATGCGGGCACCACAAATACATTGATAACGATCACGGCGATCAGTATGGCCCCCAGCACAAACAGCGGATAACGCATGGCTGATTTGATCTGTTTGCGTGTTTTCTGTTCGCGTTCCAGATAGCCGGAGAGTTGACGGAACACTTCTTCCAGCTGGCCACTGGTTTCACCTACCCTCACCAGACTGATGTAGAATACTGAAAACACCTTCGGGTGCTGGGCCAGAGAAGCGGACAATTCCCATCCTGCGTGCAGACTTTCAATGACCTCCGCCAGGGTTTTTGCCAGGGTTCGATTGCGCGTATTACTGGCCAGCCCGGACAAGGCACTCAGAATAGGTACACCAGCCTTCAACAGACTGTACATCTGACGGCTGAATTGAATCAGGTCAATGGCTTCCACCCTGACAGGAAAAAGCTCGGCCAGATCCGTACTCATACCGACTGTTTCCTGTACCGGATGTATGGCGATAGGGGTCAGGCCACCTTCGATCAAGCGTGTGGCGGCCAGATCGGTACTGGCCGCATCTATAACGCCCTCGATTGCATCACCACGTTGGCCGCGCGCCTTGTACTGGAAAGCTGGCATGCTCCTAGTCGACCATTCCGCTCAGGCGCATGGCTTCGGATAGACTGGTAATACCCTGGCGTGCGTAATCCAGCGCATTCTCCACCAGCGGCCGGTAGCCGTCCTGTATGCGCGCGGCGTTCTCGAAACCGGCTGGATCATTACGGCGCAGGGCGTCGGCCAGCGTGTAGTCTATTTCCAGCAGCTCATAGACTCCGATGCGCCCGTGATAACCTGTGTGATTGCACTGGTTGCATCCAGTCCCCTCCTGGAAGCCATCCAGTGCTGCATTTTCACCCCTGACGCTCTGCACCCAGCTCTGTTCGCTGGGGTCAAGTTGTCTGTTTGTGCGGCAGTTCGTGCACAGTTTTCGAATCAGACGTTGCGCCAGTATTGCCTGGGTTGAGGCGGCCACCAGGTAAGACTCCAGCCCCATATCGACCAGACGCATGGCTGTGCTGACTGCATCGTTGGTATGTAAAGTGGAAAGCACCAAGTGACCGGTCAGAGCGGCGCGCAAGGCTATTTCACCGGTTTCCCTGTCACGCATTTCCCCGACCAGCATAATATCGGGATCAAGCCGCAGGGCAGTTCGCAGTACACGTGCAAAATCAAGATTTATTCGTTTATTGACCTGCACCTGGTTAATGCGCGGAAGCTGGTATTCAACCGGATCTTCTACGGTAATGATTTTCTTTTGCGGTTTGTTCAGTTCCGTAAGTGCCGCGTACAGGGTTGTGGTTTTACCACTTCCGGTAGGTCCGGTAACCAGGACCAGTCCGTGAGGTCTGTGCACAATGTTTCGTATGCGTTGAAGAATATCCTTTGGCATACCGAGTTGATCCAGTTTGCGTACCGCTGAACCATGATCGAGTAAACGCATGACGACGGATTCACCGGTTTGCGTCGGAATTGTTGCCAGGCGAACATCGATGTTTTTGTCCAGAACGCGCAAGCTGAAACGCCCGTCCTGCGGCAGGCGTTTTTCGGAGATATCGGCTTCAGCCATCAGTTTCAAACGGGAGACGACTGCGGCGGCAATACGTGTGTCGTCCATGGTCGTCTCGTGCAATATTCCATCGATACGCCGCCGTATGCGCAATACATCTTCATCCGGCTCGATATGTATGTCAGAGGCCTCTGAGCGTACCGCATCTTCAAATACGGTCTGAATCAAACGCACGACAGGTGCATCGGTCTGAGTACTGCTGGCGGTCAGGTTGCGTAAATCGAAGGCATTCTCTGCCATGTCCTGGCCGACTTCACTGGCCAGATTGCGCAGTTGATCAGTATTCTGGTAGAGCCGGTCGACATTGCGCAGAAGGTCACTTTCCTTGACGCAGGCAATCTGTATCGAGGTCTTCAGTACGCGGACCAGTTCATCGAAAGCAAAAATATCGGTCGGGTCGCCCATTCCAACCATCAGCCCGCTGGGCGTCTCTTTCAATACCAGAGCACGGTGACGTCTGGCCAGGGTCTCCGGCAGACGAGCGACCAGTTCCGGATCGAGTTCGAAGCGCGACAAATCAACGTAGGGGATATCGAGCTGTTCGGAAAGCAGGATCAGCAGTCTGTCTTCATCGACAAAACCATTTTCAACCAGGACCCTGCCCAGTTTCCTACCGCTTTTCTTCTGTTCGGCCAGTGCCTCCTGAAGCTGGGCTTGCGATATCATTTTCTGTTCGACCAGCAGGTCACCGATGCGAACGCGTTTTCTTGGCATGTTAGCGGCCATGATAGTTTTCCGTCATTGGTGGTGTTCTTTATTGCGTAAAACCTGAATTCGTTGATTAACATAGTCCGCCACTGGCTTATCGAGAGGCCGTCTTGCGGCATGCCGGTAAGCTTCAAGGGCTTGCCCTGTCTGGCTGTCCCGCTCCAGTGCCACAGCGAGTCCGGTCCACCATAGAGCCCGCTGTGGCTGCAGCTGCAGAGCTTTCCGGTAGGTGGCGGCGGATTCAGTATGTCTATCCATCCGGTCAAGAATCGCTGCCCGCAGTGCCAGTGTTTCGGGATCTGGCTGGCGTTGATCGATTGCTCGGTCGAGTGTCTCAAGGGCGGGAATAAGTTCACTCCGTGCCGCCAGTAACTGTGC
>JBDNAP010000567.1:0-9443 GCA_039768325.1 Thiogranum sp. | reverse complement strand
ATTTCATAGACATCGCCGAAATCGGAATTCACAAATGAGTGCTCTGCGCCCGGCGGCAGCTTCGCCTGCACTGACTCGACCTTGGCACGCACGTCGTCCCAGACCTGGTCGGTATTCATGATGCGGTCTTCGGCGGTCAGCTGGATCACCGAAATCCCCGTCATTGACTTGGAGCGCATTTTGTCGATTTCCGCGATCTGGGCGAGCACCTCCTCCAACGGATCGGTAATCAGTTCATCGACGCGCTGCGCAGAAGCTCCCGGCCAGCGGGTGAGTACCAGCGCATCGCGAATGGTGATTTCCGGATCCTCGCGGCGCGGCATACTGGAAAAATTAAATACGCCCACCGCCAGGAATACGCCGAGAAAGGCGAGCACCACGGCCCTGTGTGTCAGGGCAAATCGGGGCAGGTTCACGGTCTTCCACCTTCGACTTCGACGATACGCACCGCTTCGCCGTCCGAGACAAAATGCATTCCACCGGTAATCACCCGGCTACCGGTTCCGATGCCCTCACCCCGGATACGCCGCAACTCCTGGTAGGACTCGTGCACGGTGACTGTGCGCAATCGTGCAACACCCGCCTCCACAACGAACACAGTCTGCCTGTCATTCACCGTGGCAATAGCGTTCACCGGCACATAGAAACCGAGCGGCGTAGCGTCGAGCAGAAAGCGCACCGGCACCAGGTCGCCCGGCCGCAACAGCCATTGCGGCCGCCCGATGGCGAGCCCGCTCAGGTATTCCGCGCGCGGCTTCAGCACCAGGAAATCGCCTTCGCGCAGTTCGCCGCCCTGTTTCAGACTGCGAAAGTTCCACTTCACGACGGTAAGATACTCATCACCGAGTTCTACGGCGATTTTCTCAGGAACATGTTTGCCGACGGCATCGCCGCGCGTGTCGTCCCGGAAACCGACACCCGGCAGGCGTAGCACGTAATCCTTATCCTGTTCCTTGTAGATGCTGTCGACCGGCACGAACAAGGCGCCCGTATCGCCCTGGAAACGGCGAGCGACAGGCAGGAATTCATCGACCATCGGCAGGCCTGCGGTTTCCGGCTGGAACGCTTCAATGCCCAGGCGCTGGTTGCGCGCCATCAGGTCGATGCGGAAAGTATGCGTGTCGGCATCCGCCACCGAGCCTTTCTCGAATACCAGCGCCGGCACTTCCACTGTCTTGCCGTTGGCGTCGAGCGGGTCCTTCGGGTAGAGGAAGGCGCGGCCACCGGTCTGAATCCTGCGGTCATGGTCCGCGGACACCGCGACCTGCACCTGGATGGGATCCATCAGTGTCAACGTCACTACCGGGGTGCCCGCTTCGATCACGGCACCCTGCGTCACGTGTATGCCGGTAATACGCCCCGAAAACGGTGCCCGCAGAACCGCGTCTTCCAGGTCTTCCCTGGCCTGATATAGCTGCTGGGTGGTTTCCTTGACGCGCGCCTGTTGCTGGCCCTGGCGCGCCACCAGGCTGCGATAGCCACTGGTCGCGTCGTCGACCGCCTGCTGGTTGCCGGCACCCTGCTTGAGTATGCGCTTCTGCCGGTTCAGGGTTTTCAGCGCACGTTCAAGCTCGGCGTCTATGGAATTGAGGTTCTGGTTCTCGGAATCGAGCCGTGCCTGCAGGGTCTCGACCTCGAGGCGGTAACGCGTGTCATCGATGGCCGCGATAAGATCGCCAGTACGCACGAGGACACCTGCCTCGTCGAGGGCCGGGCCGATGACTTCCCGCCCCACATCCAGCACTGACAGGATCCGCCCACCGACCTCGAAACCGATACGTTGCTCGCGATAAAGACTGACCGAACCGGTGAGACTCGACTCATGACGGAAATCCCGCTCGGCGAGCTTCAGCACTTTCACCGGCCGTGGCTGGGCAGCCGAATCCTGCGGTGGCGACCCCTCGTTACAGGCGCCAAGCAACACCGCTGTCAGAAATGCCGTGATCGGGAATAAAGACAGGTTTCTTGTCATGAGCATATCCTCGCAAGCGGAAGCGGGCCACTCCCTGGGAGTCGTCGGCAAAGCACTATCACTATCAATTCGATAGTGACTATAGTCTAGTCACTATCTTTTTGCAAGTTACACGACTATAATTTACGCGAGATGATGAACCGGAAGTGAATCGAATGCCACAAAAAGCCCGCAACAGCAAGACGGCCGGACGTTTACCGGACACCGCCCGCTCCGCCTGTCCGATTGCCTGCGCGCTGGACACCATCGGCGACCGCTGGAGTATGCTGGTGATCCGTGACCTGTTTCTCGGCAAGAGCCGCTTCAAGGAATTTGTCGAATCAGCCGAAGGTATCACCCCGAACATCCTCACCGAAAGACTGCGGCGATTGGAAAATGCGGGGATCATAGTCCGGCAGCGCTATAGCGAGCATCCGCCGCGCGACGCATACATGCTGACTGCCAGGGGTGTGGAACTGAGGCCCGTGGTGCTGTCGATTGTCGACTGGGGTCTGGCACATATACCGGGCACGCGGCGCGCTGACGCCGTTGGACCACCGGCCACAGAGACGGCCTCGGCGATAGCGTCCTGACCGCGCACCGCCGTGCCCGTTTCCGCCGCGCACAAACAATACGGCCCGTTGCGCAATTACGCCTTTTTGATGCCAAGCACCTTCATCCGGTAGGTGAGCGTGGAGGGTTTCACACCCAGCAACTCGGCCGCACCGTCTGTTCCCCAGATTCGCCAGCCCGCCTGCCGCAGGGCGGCGATCATGTTTGCCTTTTCCAGATTGCGGAATTCAGCATCGGTGATGAAACCGGCGTCGCCGGATGCGCCACTGTCGGCGGGCGCCGCGCTGTTCGCTTCCCCTGGCATAGCCAGATCCAGACGGACCCGGCCGCCCTTGCTCAGTATCACGCCGCGCTCGATGATGTTCTTGAGCTCGCGGATGTTGCCTGGCCAGCTGTGGCCTTGCAGGCGATCCACCTGTTGCTTTGACAAGCGCAGCGGCTCACGCCCGAGTTGTGCACAAATACGCTCGACGAAGTGCTGGGCAAGCGGGGCGATGTCCTCGGCCCGTTCCCGCAAGGGTGGCACTTCAATTGGAAACACACTCAGGCGATAGAACAAATCTTCCCGAAACTGCCCGGCCTTGATTTCCGCTTCCAGGTCGCGGTTGGTTGCAGCCACGACGCGTACGTCGACCTTGACAGTGCGGTCATCACCGACGCGCTCGAATTCATGCTCCTGCAATGCGCGCAACAGCTTGCCTTGCTGATCCAGCGGGATTTCGCCGATCTCGTCCAGGAACAGCGTACCACCCGCTGCCAGCTGCAGGCGGCCGATGCGGTCCCTGTGGGCGCCGGTGAAAGCGCCCTTGATATGACCGAAGAACTCGCTTTCAAATAACTCCTTGGGGATGGATGCGCAATTGACTTTGACCAGGGGCTTGTCGGAGCGGTCGCTTTCAGCATGGATGGCGCGTGCGATCATTTCTTTACCGACACCGGACTCGCCGAGCACCAGCACGTTAGCCGGGGTTGCGGCTACCGCTTCGATCTGCGCCATGGTACGTTTCAATGCCCGGCTGGTACCGATAATTTCACCGAAGTCGGACGTGACGTTGATTTCATCGCGCAGGTAATCGCGTTCCAGCTCCAGTTGTTCTTTCAGGTGTTTGATTTCCCGATACGCCACATCGCGTTGACGTTCGCTCTCCTTACGCTCGGAGATATCCCGAAACACGACTACTGCACCATTGATCTTGCCTTCCTGCCAGATCGGTGTACTGGTGTACTCAACAGGCACGGCGGAACCGTTGGTATGCCAGAACACCTCGTTGTCCACGCGATGCACCTCACCGTCCTTCAGGGCAGCGTAGATCGGGCATTCGGTGCGCGGGTAAGGTGAGCCATCCGGATAGGAATGGTGGTGCACATCATGCGCTTTCCTGCCAATGATTTTATCGGGATTCCAACCCAGAATTGCCATGGTCGCCGCATTGCCGAAGGTGGTGCTGCCCTCGTTGTCCAGTCCGTAAATGCCTTCGCCGGCGGCATCGAGGATCAGTTGGTGCGTGGTCCGCAAACGCCGCAGTTCATCCAGGGCTTCGTTGAGTTCATCCGAGCAGGTAGCCGCCATCAACAACCACGGCGGCTCGTTGTTTTGTTGTACACACCATGCGGATAACAGTCCTTGCGTAATCGCGCCAGTTTCAATCAGCGACACAGGCTGCTCGTGCAACGCCGCGCCATTGTTGAGCACATCTTCCAGCCGTTCCTGAAACGAAGTCCTGTCCTCGAACGAGAACATGTCCGTAAGCGGGATGCTGTAGGTCTCGCTGTCCGCTAATTCAAGGCGTTTCCGCCAGCCCAGACTGACACGACGGCAAACGAGTTTGTCATCCAGCGCTGCCAGCAAGGCGGGGGAGCTTCGAAAAATTGATTGAGAAAGACCGGTCACGGGCTTCTCCTCAAGTATTTGAGGATTACACCACAGATTTTTGTGAATCACAAATTCCTGAGGTGGTGGAATCTCTATAACACACTGTTTTTATTGATATTTCCTAGCTGGCATCAAGCGTGCAACAGGAAGGGTGTACGACAGGAGGAGCTGACATGAACGCCAGACAACGCAGCTTTCTGATCAATCTGAACCGAGTGCTGATTTTCGCCCTGAGTTTGACGGGCCTGCTGCTGGACGACTTCCAGCTCTCCGATCTGCCTTGCACGGTTGCGCTCCTGGTGTGGTTGTGGCTACCGCTCTGCACCCGAATGGAAACAAGCCTTCTGGGATGGGTCGGTCGCATAAGCAGTCACGTTGAATCAGCGAAGGTGTCGCCGTCTGTCTAAGCAACAGCACCTCACCCGAAGGAGAGTGACATGACCCAGCAATTGATCCACCCGTTCAACGCCGAAACTGCGCGGGCGAAAGTCCAGGCCGCGGAGAAGGCGTGGAACACCCGCAATCCGGATACCGTTGCCCGGGCCTGCAGTGTGGATTCCCAATGGCGCAATCGAGACGAGTTCTTTGCCGGTCGCGATGCCATCAAGGCCTTCCTCACCCGCAAGTGGACCAGGGAACTGCACTACCAGCTCAGGAAAGATCTGTGGGCCTACACCGGCAACCGTATTTCGGTTCGCTTCGAGTACGAGTGGCAGGACGCCACATCGGGCCAGTGGTATCGCACCCACGGTAACGAGCACTGGGAGTTCAACGACGATGGTCTCATGCGCCGCCGTGACATGAGCGCCAATGACATTCCCATCGAATCCCATGAAAGGCGCATTGGCGCTTAACACGTCCATCGGTGGATTTGTGGTGCTCCACCCAAGTAAACCGTAACTACACACTTAACTGAGAGGGAAATACTCATGTTTACATCAAAGCGGGTCCTCAACACCCTGGTATCACCCAGAACGATTCTTGCCTTCGGCATGGCGGTCAGTCTTGCCACCGGCGTCTTTCCATCGCCGGCCTCTGCCGGCACGGCGACGCCAGCCGCGGTCGAAGCAGCGCGAAATCAGCAGCAAACCGTCCACAAAACCGTCGTGGTCAACGGGCAGGAAATCTTTTACCGCGAGGCCGGGTCGGTCAATTCGCCGACTATTCTGTTACTGCATGGCTTTCCAACGTCTTCGCATATGTTTCGCAACCTGATTCCCGCCTTAGCCGACCGCTATCACCTGGTGGCACCGGATTACCCCGGATTCGGTAACAGTGCACAGCCCTCCATGGAAGCGTTCGAATACAGCTTCGACAACCTTGCGACACTCGTCGAGGCATTCGTCGACCAGCTGGGCATTGAACAATACAGCCTGTACCTGATGGATTACGGCGCACCGATCGGATTTCGCCTGGCCGCCAAACATCCAGAGCGGGTTCAGTCACTGATCGTGCAGAACGGCAATGCCTATGTGGAAGGTCTACGGGAGTTCTGGGATCCGATACGCACCTACTGGAAGGAGCGGACACCGGAAAACGCTCAGCCGCTGGCCGCTTTCATTTCTCCAGAGGGCGTGAAGTGGCAGTACACCCACGGCGTCCGCAATGAGGAGACCATCAGCCCGGACAACTGGAATGTCGACCTGCGACATCTGACGCGCGAAGGGAATCCTGACATCCAGCTCGCTTTGTTCTACGACTATCAGAACAACGTGCCGCACTATCCGGCATGGCAGGCCTACTTCCGCAGACACCAGCCACCGACGCTGATTGTCTGGGGCAGAAACGACCACATCTTCCCGGCCGAGGGTGCTCATCCCTACAAGCGTGACCTCAAGAATCTTGAGTTCCATTTGCTGGATACCGGACACTTTGCGCTTGAGGAAGATGGTGAGCTGATTGCAAAACGGATTCGCCGGTTCCTGAGCGTGCAGAGCGCATCCGGACGTTGACCGTGCTGGGCTCGTGGTCGACTTGATGAGGCGGACAGGAGCTCCACCTTGATTTTCTTTGTCCATCATCTGCTGCGTTGTCAGCAGATGATGGCGATCTTCGCTGACATGCGACAAGCAGGAGAAAACACCATGAAACCGTACACCTTGGCTCTGATTATAATTTTGTTACCCACGACCGCACTCGCCATCAGCGAGGAGCCCGTTGAACTGATCCGTATGACAACCGAACAGGTTCTAACCAAACTGGCGCAAGCTCCGCAGATCAAGACGGAGCCAGAGCAGTTGAAACACCTGGTTGAAGAAAGCATCGTTCCGAGCATCGATTTTGTTCGCCTCTCCCGCTTGACGCTCGGCAAACACTGGCGCACCGCCAGCACCGAACAGCGAAATCGCTTCACCAGTGAATTCAAACTACTTCTGATGCGAACCTATTCAACGTCACTGACGGAGTACTCCGGTCAAGATATCGAATACATACCGCTGAAGGAAACACCGGATGGAAAACGCTCAACCGTGCGGACAAAGTTGCATCAGCCCAGCGGCTCGCCGGTGACCGTGGACTACAGCCTCTACAAGAGCGGCAATGGCTGGAAGATCTACGATGTAAGCATTGAAGGCATCAGCCTGGTAGTGAACTACCGGTCGAGCTTTGGCCAGGTAATTCGCAGCAATGGACTGGATAGCCTGATCCAGCATCTTGCCATCCGAAATCAGTAAGCCGACGTAAATCCAAGTCAACGCCGGATCGGTTTCTGCAGCCACCCGGGAACCGGCAGGCCCTTATCACGCAGGAAATCAGGGTTGAACAACCTGCTTTGGTAGCGCAGGCGAGGATGGTGACAATAATATGCTCGGGTCCCAGCAGCCTGGCCAGGCGTACCGCGCCGGCTACGTTGTCGAACCGGTGACCGGTCCAGTTGCCGGGGATGAAGAACCGGGAATCACCGCGAAGTACCGGATCCGCTCGATATCCACCCTCAAGGTCTTCAATGCTGCGCAGGCGCTCGATTCGAGAACGGGCCTGATTCCGGCCGACCAGTTGGATGGTGTCATTGCGATTGCGGCAGATAGCTGACGAACCGCTTGCTGCACAAGCGCGTCATCTTGTAGGTATTCGCCGAAATGAACTAGGTAGACGCCCGAATGCCCCGCTTACCGGGTCACACATACAGTAGACATCGAGGACAGTGGATAAACTATCTGCTGCTTCAACAATCCAACACTACTGAACCTTAGGAGGTTTATCATGAACACCAAGCAATGGGCACCGATACAGATCGCTTTTCTCCTGGCTTTAGGCTCTGTACAAGCTGTTGCCGACAGCAGCTGGTACCATGACGAAGACAGGGACACCATCGTCTTCAACGTCGAGGGCAGTCGTAGCGATTACATCCGCACAAATCCCTCGATCGCTGAAAGCGTGGCGCCTACAGGCCCCTGGTATCACGACGAAGACAGGGACACCATCGTCTTCAACGTCGCGGGCAGTCGCAGCAATTATGCCCGGACAAATCCCTCGATCGCTGATAGCGTGGCACATACAGGCACCTGGTATCACGATGAAGACAGGGACACCATTGTCTTCAACGTCGCGGGGAGTCGTAGCGATTACATCCGGGCAAATTCCTCGATCGAAGCACCTGAATTGGACTTCAATCAGGCCCTCCTGGGCCAGTAAAGTGTCCGCGACCGGCCACCGGGTCTCATGCCCGGTGGCTTTTCCATCTGGTCCAGTGTACCCCGCCTGTTTATCCCCGCTAAGTAGTCCCCGAAACCACCTAGGTACAGGCACGAATGTCAGGCGTACATGCCGGCATGTATTCTGAAACTGTAGATGAAATTCGCCACAGGGGAACGGCCATGAACAAGCCAGCCACATATAACAGCCAGCGATTTGACCTCGAGGCCCTGCGACGGGAGAACCTGCAGTTCGCCGACACGACAGGCGTCAGTGCGAACAATCGCAGTCTTGGATTCGTCCCTGCATTCATGGATACCGAAACCGGTAATGTCTATCTCTCACGATTTGCCAATGGCACGCCTGCGCCGATCCATGTACTGGCAGGCCTGCCGGATAATCTGACCGAGGCACATGGTGAATCGGCTGCAGCCCTTTCCATAAAGAGCTCGGTCATCTCGGGATTCGTGCGGGAAGACACTTTCTATTCCAGGGAACAGGCGGCGCAGGCTACGGCATTGGGGCGCATGCATTAACCGAGGTCAAGACGGTTCCCGCCAACACCACTAACTCCGTCGTCGGGGGACAATCAAGTGATCTGGAACACCCGCGCCAGCACAGGCTATCGGTCCAGTCGGTTCATATCAATCCAGTGTCGCCATGGTGTGCCGCACCTGATCACGCAAGGTATTGATGGCAGCAGTCATGCGCTGGTTGCTGGCCTCGTCATCCCGGACCGTCTGCCACTCAAGACCCCATACCTTGGTGAGCGCCTCGGTCCCGACCACGACCTCGCCGGATACGAGATAACTCATGTCCTTCAGGTACAACAGGTGCCCCCAGCCGGAAATCGGGTTGCCCTTGACGGTGTCCTTGTCGTAGTGGGCGTAATCGATAAGCAACTGCAATTCGGATAGTTCCTGCAACATGGAGAATCCCGCGGAACGCCTGTTCCGGTTGTCCTCCGTCAGCTCATTGCGGTAGGTGTTGTAAGCGAGTGCAGATATGGCGACAACCAGGCTGATAACGGCCAGCAGATTTTTATGGACCTGTTGTAACAATGTGCTCATGCGTTGTTCCTGCCGGTTGCCGGCCATCCCTTCACTGCTGCAGCCGCTTGCCGGATCAGCGCATCCAGGCTGACCTTGCCGGGACCACTCAAGAGCAGCGGAATCAGCATCATAAGGTATATCAGGGGCAATTTGTAACCATTGTCGCATACGTGATAGCCGTTGCCGGCGTGTACGCTGGCCCAGGCTACGATATCCAGGATGATGAGCGTGGCCGCGGTGAACCGGGTGCCCAGGCCAACCACCAGCGCAATGGCGCCGAGCAGCTCCGACCAGGTCGATATAAACCAGCTGAAGTCCGTCGGAATCACGTTAAACGGGAACGGGAAGTCGTCCTGGATTT
>JBDNAP010000566.1:0-7288 GCA_039768325.1 Thiogranum sp. | reverse complement strand
GATTTGCGTTTTCGGGTTTATGTCACGAATCGCCTCTATACACGCGGCAAAATGCTGCGACCCACCGTCACGGAGATCGTCCCGGTCCACCGAGGTTATAACCACATAACGCAAACCCATTGCTTTTATGGTTTTCGCCAGCTGTTGCGGTTCATTTTGATCCAGCGGATCAGGACGGCCATGGGCTACATCGCAGAACGGGCATCGGCGCGTACAGATATCACCCATGATCATGAAGGTCGCCGTTCCATGAGCAAAACACTCGCCGAGATTCGGGCAGGAGGCCTCTTCGCAAACGGTATGCAGCTGATTCTCTCGCAGCACTTTTTTCAGGCGCTGGACGGCGGGACCGGCCGGTGATTTGGCACGAATCCACGCTGGTTTACGCAACGGTTTTTCAGTCGGCTCGATCTTGATCGGGATACGTGCCGTTTTGGCCGCACCACGTTCGTATTTTGTTGGTTTGTCTGACATCTAAACAATATCCTTGCACAGAATAGCCGATACCACGATGTAGTACCGTCGGCAGCAGGGACGCTGCCGTGGAGACTACAGGGATGTATTCACGGTGCGTACTGCATCGTTGTATCGCTTATTCGGTGCACTCATTAACACTGATAAAAAGTCTGGATCCGCTCGTTAAAGCATCGAACTTTTTAATCTAAACGGACAATGTAGTCCAGCTGCGACGCCAGATAAGGCAGCCAGCTTTCACTCGCTTCGTCAACGGACAGTTCCATTCCCAGATCACTGAGCTGTGTTACTGCCAGCCCCCGGTAACCGCAAGGATTGATTCTCGAGAACGGCTCCAGGTCCATCTTCACGTTCAAAGCCAGACCGTGATAACTGCAACCGCGCCTGATTCTCAATCCCAGTGCAGCGATCTTGGCACCATCCACATAGACGCCCGGGGCCTCACGGCGCGCCTGTGCGGTAACATTCTGAGCAGCCAGCCAGTCAATCACCGATTGTTCCAGGGCCTCCACCAGCTGGCGTATTCCGAGACCCGCTCTGCGCAGGTCCATCATGATATAGGCGACCATCTGTCCGGGACCGTGATAGGTCACTTGCCCGCCCCGGTCAGCCTGTATCACGGGTATCTCGCCGCAAGCCAGTACATGTTCCGGCTTGGCGTTCATACCCAGGGTAAACACCGGCTGATGCTCCAGCAGCCAGAGTTCGTCTTGTACCTTGGCACTGCGCCGGTCAGTAAAATACTGCATATCGCGCCACACCGGCATATATTCACTAACGCCGAAATGCTTGACGCGTAGCACGCAAGATTGTTGCTCCCCGGTTGTGGCCGCAACCATCAAAGCACCATTAAAACGGCTTTGCAGGCGGTCAGCTCGCGATAAAGATCGTCCAGTTGTGCGCGACTGCTCACCCGAACCGTAAAAGTGACGGACAGATAGTTGCCTTTCCGGCTTGCCACGCCGCGCATGTTGTCGGCCTCAAAATCGGACACATGCTGGCGCACAATACCCAACGCTTTAGCCTCGAATCCGGAATCACTGCGCCCCATGACTTTAATCGGGAAATCACAAGGGAACTTCAAGGGGCTTTCTGTTTCCTGCATAGCGGTATATTAGAGCAAGCCGTGGCAAATTACCCCCAAGGTTTGCTCGGGTCATTAATTACCCCACCCGTTCTGCAGGTGTAGGTTCTCCCAACAGCCTGCCGACGCTATGGCGACTGCCGGCAACAATGTCTATTCGAACCAGACCTGGCGCGCTGAACGGGTCAAAGTTGCCGGCGAGGTACGCGGTATCAGGTTGATCTTCTAATGAGGGGTCCAGTGCTGGAGGATGCCGGTTACGACTTATTCACGCGCTTTTCCGGCACCCTGATTTCATCTGCTAAAAATGTCTTCAGCCATTCAAGCGCATCCTCTTTGCTCCGAAACATACGCGTTGGATAGGGCGGCTTGTGAAACATCATGAACATCTCCCCCATGGCACGGGTGAACGCGGATTTCACAACAACCGCCAGAGCAGTGGTCAGTGCAGCAGGCCCGTCGTTCGAAACAAACTGCTGTGCATCGTAATCGACTGAAGCCACCGATTCACAATCAGCCAGTATGGGCCGCTTGTCAGTGGTAATCTGGAGGTGCTGCTGATAGATCGACTCCATCACCTCCATTGTTATATGGAAATTATCCGGATATTTAATGCGGACGATGCCGTCTTCGTCCAGCCAGATTTTGGCGTCCGGATATCCCATGCAACTCTCTTTACGAGGATTATACAACTAATTCAAGCCCTTGTTTTTAACACATATTCACCACTATTGTCACCTTGTTGTCATTACTGACAAAAGTACTGACTATTTTGTCAGTTTTGCAGCTTCCAGCCACCCCGCTATACTGTACATATATACAGTATAGCGGGGTGGCATGTCCGACACACCAACACCTGACTACGCCGAACTTCATTGCATCAGCAATTTCAGCTTCTTACGTGGTGCCTCTCACCCGGAGGAACTGGTAAATCACGCACACCGACTGGGCTACAGCGCCCTGGCGCTAACCGATGAATGCTCTTTGGCCGGCATTGTGCGCGCCCATCTGGCCGCCAAAAAAGTCGGGCTGCCCCTGATCCTGGGCAGTGAATTCCGGCTCGATCATGCACTGCATCTGGTATTGCTGGCGACCAGCCGGGCGTCCTATGGCAACCTGTCAGCGCTGATCAGCCTGGCCCGGCGCCGGGCCCCCAAAGGGGAATACCGGCTGCAGCGTGATGAGCTGTTATCTTATGCACAGCATTGCCTGCTGATCTGGGTGAATGCAGAGCACTGCGATGCTCGCCAGGATACCGCCAGCTGGATACAAGATCATTTCAGCAAACGCGCCTGGATTGGGGTCACCCGGCAACTCGATGGCCGGGACCGACAGCGTCTGCAAAGCCTGCAAACTCTGGGACAGCAGTTTAATCTGCCACTGGTCGCCTGTGGCGGTGTGACCATGCACACACGCAGCCGCCGTCAGCTGCGGGATATACTCACGGCCATTCGTCTGGGTGTGCGTGTCCGCGACGCCGGCTTTGCCCTGCACGCCAATGGCGGACACTGTTTATGCAAGCGCAGCACCTTGAGCCGGCTATACCCGCACGCTCTGCTCGACGAAAGTCAGCATATCGCCAGACTCTGCCGTTTTTCACTCGACGAACTGCGTTATGAGTACCCCGAAGAACTGGTGCCCGGCAACACCTCACCCAGCGCCTGGCTGCGCCAGCTCACTGAAGCCGGCATGCACCGGCGTTGGCCACAAGGCACGCCTGACAAGGTTTATAAACTGATACAACACGAATTGACACTGATCGCAGAACTGCACTATGAGCCTTATTTCCTCACCGTATACGACATTGTGCAGTTTGCCCGTTCGCGCAATATTCTCTGTCAGGGCAGGGGCTCGGCAGCCAACTCCGCGGTCTGCTATTGCCTGGGTATTACCGAAGTGGACCCCTCGCGCATCGAAACCCTGTTCGAGCGCTTTATATCCAGACAACGTAACGAACCGCCTGATATCGACGTGGACTTCGAACACCAGCGGCGCGAGGAAGTTATTCAGTATATCTACGGGAAATACGGTCGGGAACGGGCCGCGCTCGCAGCGACAGTGATCAGCTATCGCCCCAAAAGCGCGCTACGCGATGTTGGCAAGGCACTGGGGCTCAGCCTGGACCAGCTCGACCGGCTCAGCGAAAGCATTCACTGGCGGGATGGACAACAGATTGCCGAAGAGCGGCTGCGCGAGGCCGGTTTTGCACCGGACAATCCCGCCATTCATCGCCTGATGCAGCTGGCACACCAGCTAATGGGGTTTCCGCGCCACCTGTCACAACACGTCGGCGGTTTTGTGATCGCCCGCGATGCACTTGATCGTATGGTCCCTATCGAAAATGCCGCCATGCCGGAACGCACCGTGATCCAATGGGACAAGGATGATCTCGATGCCCTGGGACTGCTGAAAATCGATTGTCTGGCACTGGGCATGCTGAGCGCCATTCAGCGTTGTTTTAAAATGCTTGACGAGCACTACGACATGCCATTGACTATGGACAGCATAGCCGCGGAAGACCCGCTGGTGTACGACATGATTTCACGCGCTGACACCGTCGGCGTCTTCCAGATCGAATCCCGTGCACAGATGTCCATGCTGCCGCGCCTGCGGCCGGCCTGTTTCTACGACCTGGTCATCGAGGTTGCCATTGTGCGCCCCGGCCCCATTCAGGGAGACATGGTGCACCCTTACCTGCGTCGGCGGCAGGGCATAGAAGCGGTGACCTATCCTTCAGACGCCGTGCGTGAGGTGCTGGAGCGCACCCTGGGTATTCCCATTTTCCAGGAGCAGGTTATCAAGCTCGCCATGGTAGCTGCCGGCTTTTCACCGGGCGAAGCTGACCAGCTACGCCGCTCCATGGCACGCTGGCGCAAGCACGGCCAGATACTGGCATTCGAACAACGCCTGGTCGAAGGCATGCAACAACGCGGTTATTCAGAACAGTTTGCCCGGCAGATATTTCAGCAGATCCTGGGCTTTGGTGAATACGGTTTTCCGGAATCACACGCAGCCAGCTTCGCATTACTGGTCTACGTCTCGGCCTGGCTTAAGCACTACTACCCGGAGGTATTCACCTGCGCCCTGCTCAACAGCCAGCCGATGGGGTTTTATACCCCCAGACAACTGGTCGATGACCTGCGCCGTCACGACGGTGATGTGCAGGCAGTGGACGTTTGTTACAGCAAGTGGGAATGCACACTGGAAGAGAAAGACGGGGAGCGCTCGCGCACAAAGCATGAGCGCAGACCCATTATGGCGCTGCGCCTCGGCCTGCAAATGGTCAGGGGCCTGTCCCGCAGTGGCGCACAACGTTTAATCGACGCACGCGAGCAGCAATCGTTCCGTGGTATTAGCGACCTCGCCCGGCGTGCCCGGCTCAATCGCGGAGACCTGGAAGCCCTGGCTGCAGCCAATGCCCTGGCCTCCCTGGCCGGGCACCGTTACCAGGCACGCTGGGCCTGTGCCGGTATCGAACCGGCAAGGCCGCTGCTGCAAGATATCACTATTACCGAGACCACTCCCCTGCTTAAAGCGCCCAGCGAAGGCGAACAACTGGTCGACGACTACGCCAGTACTGGTCTCAGCCTGGGACGTCATCCTATGGCACTGTTACGTTCACGGCTGATGCGCCTGGGTCTGCAACCCACTCAACAGCTGCACAGTTGCCCACACGGCAACTGTGCACGCACCGCCGGCATTGTCACCGGCCGGCAAAGCCCCGGCAGTGCCAGCGGCGTGACTTTCATCACCCTGGAAGATGAAACCGGTATCATCCAGGTCATTGTCTGGCCGAAGCTGGCACAGCGGCAACGCCGGGTACTGTTGGGCGCCAGACTGCTGGCGGTGGCAGGTGAAGTACAGCGAGAAGGCGAGGTATTGCATTTGATTGCCAAGCAACTGGAGGATCACAGCCATTTACTGGGACGGCTGATGACCTACTCCAGGGATTTTCACTGAGAATACAGGCAAGCGATTTCGGTCTGTGAACTTTGAAACTAACAAACCACGCCTGACAGGCTTTACTAAGGAGTCCCTAAGCAAGTGGTCATTCTGTTCCAGGACCGTCGGTGGCATGGACGCCACCGTCGAGCCTACATGGATGTATACACGGCATGTCCTGGAACAGAATGACCACTTGCTTCCGCTCAATTCAGCAATTGCGATAGCTTAAGCTATCCTTCCTTAGCGTCCTTTGGGTTAACTGTCTGAAAAATGCAAGCTAACAAGGCTGAAAAATTCAACCGACCAGCTGGTTGAGATTGAAGATCGGCAACAGGATGGCCAGCACAATAATCAACACCAGAGCGCCCATCACCAGAATCAATACCGGCTCGAACAGGCCCATGACTGCTGAAATCAGGGTTTCGATCTCGCGCTCCTGATTGACCGCCGCACGTTCCAGCATTTCTTCCAGTTTGCCACTGGCTTCACCACTGGCAATCAGATGCACCATCATGGGTGGGAAATAACCACTGTTCTCCAGCGCCGCATGGATACTGGCACCTTCCCGAACCTTGCGCGTCGCATCCTCAACAGACTCCCGCATCGGAACATTCGACATGACCTCCGATGCGATGCGCAAACCGTCGAGCACCGGTACGCCACTTGCGGTGACAATACTGAAGGTACGTGCAAAACGCCCGGCATTAATGCCGCGCTCCAGACGTCCGAGCAACGGCACCCGCAGTAAAAACTTATGGAAACGACGCTTGGGACCTTCTCTACGTAATAACCAGGCGATACCGGCACCGGCCACCCCAATCCCCAGCAACATCAAGATACCGTAGTTGCGCAGAAAATCGCTCATGGCAATCAGCGCTTTAGTCAGCCAGGGCAACTCCTGACCGATATTGTCAAACACCTGCACGACCTGTGGCACGACATAGGTCATCAGGCCGACAACGACACCGATGGCAACCAGTGTCAGCAAGGCCGGGTAAAACAGCGCCAGCTGAATTTTTGACTGCATCTGCTGACGGCTTTCCGTGTAATCGGCAAGACGTTCCAGCACCACATCAAGGTGACCTGACTGCTCACCCGCCGATACCGTGGTACGGTACAGCTCAGGAAATACGTGGGTGAAATCACCCAGCCCGGTCGCCAGGGTATGTCCCTCCATGACACGCGAACGCACGGCCAGCAACATACTTTGCAGACGTGATTTTTCGGTTTGCTGTGCAGCCGCCTGCAGGGTCTCTTCAAGCGGCAGGCCGGCACGAACCAGGGTGGCCAGCTGACGGGTAATCAGGGCAAGGTCCGTCGCGCTGACACC
The DNA here is from genome assembly GCA_039768325.1 of Thiogranum sp. Lineage (GTDB taxonomy): Bacteria > Pseudomonadota > Gammaproteobacteria > DSM-19610 > DSM-19610 > Thiogranum. The sequence goes on along the minus strand of JBDNAP010000566.1, from coordinate 455 downwards.
ACGACGGATTTTGATTTTACGTTGCTTCCGGGTACTACTGCTTTCGCGTTCACTGGATTCCTGAACGTCGAGCGGCATCCAGCCCTTGTCGCGCAACTGCTGGCGAACCTGACGCGCGGTATCGCCTTCCAGCACGCCTTTCTTTTCTTTACCGCCGGTATCCAGCGCAACGAATTCAAAGGCACCCATACAGGCCTAGTTCTCCTGGGTGACCCGCAAGACTTCTTCAACTGTCGTTTCACCCGCCAGTGCACGCCGCCAGCCATCCTGACGCATGCCGGGAGAATACTGACGCGCATAGCCTTCCAGTTTCTGCTCACTGTCGCCATCATGAATCCTGGTGCGCATTTCGTCGTCGAGTTCAACCAGTTCGTAAATACCGGTGCGCCCCCTATAACCGAGATGGTTGCATTCAGCACAGCCAACCGCATGATACAGGACTGGCGGATTGCCCG
>JBDNAP010000565.1:0-3513 GCA_039768325.1 Thiogranum sp. | reverse complement strand
TTTGGAATGATATCGAACTCCACCCTGAAAGAAATTGATCCAGATCAGTAAAAACTGCGCCAATCTGCCGTGCTAACTCAAGGCCTGTGGATAGCCGGGGCGCAATGTCGCATCATGTTCCTGCATATCGTGCAGTTTGATCAGCCTGACCGGCAAACGTCCGCTACAGAGCAATTATCCATGATCCGCGAGGCCTGCTTCATCAATAACCCGACAACGCCTTCAGCGGCACCCAGGTAGGGCGCGAGATGGATGTCTACCGAGGGGTATTCCTTTTGAACAAGCGCTATCTCGGCGGGAATATCCCTGGTCACATGGCGCCCTGCCGAAAGGAAATAGGGTAATACCACCACGACATTTGCACCCTTGGAAATCGCCTGGCGTAACCCGTCCGGAATCGACGGTTCGGCCAATTCGAGAAAGGCACAGGCCAGATGATCAAAACTATCGGCCACCGCGCGCAAACGCCCGGTGAGCTCGCGAATCTCGTCATTGGAGGCTTCACGGCGACTGCCATGGGCTACCAGCAGTAGACTCTTCATTCGGTTCAATCCCTCTGTGCTTAACCAGTATTCACCTGGCAGTTAAACATACAGCATTCCTGCGCCGGGTATCTTATTGCCGGTCGAATTAACAACGCTATACGGTGTCAGTCAGAAGCCCCGGCTGCTACAGCAAACGCTTTGCGTTGCGCCAGGTCTGTTTTCCGCTCCGAGGGTGTTTGTGTGGGTAGCCAGCCCTGAATGTGTTTCATGACCAGCTCAGAAAGCATGGCAATGTGTGAGGGCCGATCATTGAGGCAGGGTATATAAGCGTAGTTCTCACCACCTGCCGCAATAAAAGTATCGCGGTTTTCCATAGCGATTTCTTCCAGGGTTTCCAGGCAATCGGCACTGAATCCCGGACACATGACGTGGACGTTCCTGACTCCCTCTTTGGCCAGTGCCTGCAAGGTATGATCGGTATAGGGCGTGAGCCACTCTTTCGGGCCGAGCCTGGACTGGAAGCTCAGTTGCCAGCGCTGCTGTGGAAGCCCCAGCTTTGCTGCCAGCAGGCGTGCAGTCTTGTGGCATTCGCAGAAATAGGGGTCCCCGGCCAGCAAGCACTCCTTGGGAATACCATGAAACGACATCAACAGCTTGTCCGGTTCACCGTTCGCAGACCAGTACTCGCGGACACTTTCCGCGAGTGCGTCGATGTAGCCCGGCTCATCGTGATAGTGATTAACAAACCGCAACTCCGGTAACCAGCGCCAGTGACGTAACTCCAGGCTCACCGCGTCGAAAGTGGCGGCTGTGGTGGAGGCGGCATATTGTGGGTAGAGTGGCAGAACGAGTATACGCCGTGCCCCGGCCTCGCGCAGTTGTTGCAGTCCTGCAGCAATCGAGGGATTGCCGTAACGCATGGCCAGCGCCACTTTCACCGGCGCATCGAATTGCTGATCCAGCCGCGACTGCAGCGCCTGTGCCTCACGTTTTGAAATCGCCAGCAGCGGCGAGCCTTCAGCCGTCCATATTTTTGCGTAAGCGGCCGCCGATCTGCGCGGACGGGTGTTGAGGATGACCAGATTGAGCACCAGCCACCAGAGCGGGCGAGGCAGCTCCACCACACGCGGGTCCCACAGGAACTCCTTAAGATAGCGCCGCACATCTCGTGCCCGGGGAGAGTCAGGTGTACCCAGATTGGTGACAAGAATACCGAGGCTGTCTGCCTCATCGTGGCTGAAGCGCAGGTTTTTGTCTTTCTTCATTGTCTGTCATCCCGCTGTTTTGTTAGGACCTGTTCATCGTAGACCTGAGCCTGTAAGAATACACCTTTCTTGCGCAATGCTCCCGCATCGGCATGATATACAGATATCAGGCATTCCAGTTCAGCTGTCTCAGAGGAAGCGCAGGGAGGTGGTGGCAATGATTCAGCTCTGGAAGCTGTTGCAGCAACGCGGTTACAATCCGCGGGGTTTCGATTATGAAGCCTTTGTTATGAAACCGCATAACCCCCATCAACCCAGGGTTTAACAAACGACCGAGACCGGAGATCGACATGAGTGACGCGCTGAATTACCTGATAGCGGCCCGACCCGATGCTATCACACCCTACTTTAAATTCCTCAAAGAAGCCGGTAAACACCTCGACACCCGAACACGGGACCTGATCTCTGTTATCACCAAAGTTGATGCCCAGACCGAAGGTGGTTTCCGACAGTACCTGACGCGTGCCCTGAAAAACGGTGCCAGCGCCAATGAAGTCCTGGACGCCCTGCTGATGGCCTTTCCAACGCTGGGTCTGGCGAAGATCGTCTGGGCAGTGGATATTCTGCTGGACATGGATATTCCCGAATTCCATCCGGATCAGCTGGATGCCAAGCCTCGCTGGCACACGGTGGCTGCCCTCGATGATCTGCCATCCGGTGAGATCAGCTACCGGGACTGCGATGCACGCAGCCTGTTCATCTACCGAAAGGACGAGGAGTTACGTGTCTACGACAGTCGCTGTCCGCACCAGGTCACCAATATTCCCCACCTGGCCCTGCAAGGCACCCGGCTGACCTGCCCCAAGCATCACTGGGCGTTTGATGTCGCAACCGGCGAATGTGTTGAGGTGGGCAACCGTCCCTTACACCATTTTGAACACAAGATCGAAGACAACATGTTACTGGCCTTCTGGTGAGTGGCCAGGTACACCGATAAATTACTGTCAGGAAGGGGACGCCAGACCGTCCTGATCGACTGCCTCCGCCGGTTCGGAGGGTATAACCACCTCTGCCGGGACATCAATGCCACCGATACAGTTACTCAGAACCAGCTGCGGGGGATCCATGGAAAAAATAAATGGGGACGCCTGGCGCAAGGTGCTCAGCCCCAGAATTTGTCGCGTATTGCCGGGAAAGACGGCGACCTCGATATCCGCAAGTGGACACTGACCACCGATGTTCATACTCTGAATTGAGTAAATCGGCAGCATCAAGCGGGTACCGTCCGCCAGCATCCCCTCCAGATCACTGACATAATCGGCACGTTGCTGCTGCATCAGCACAGCAAGGGTTTCTTCATTGATAGTGGTATAGCTGGATCCGGTATCAACCATTAAATCCACGGCGCCCAGCCCAAGGATCTCGGTTGTAACATAATAGGTCGCCGAGCCCTTTTCGCGCATGGGAACGAAAGTCCCGAATTCCTGCGCAGAGGCTGGCGATACAAGCGCCGGAACAAGCATGGCGCCCATAACTGCGAATAGGCGTTTCGTCATAAGTAATTAAGCTTATACCTGACGGAATCCGGCCTGACAAGCACAAGCAATCCCTCGAACTGTCGCGCTCAAGTCATTGATGCCTGTTGGCAAAAGGTTTTAGTGCAGCGTAGCTTGCCGAAACAGGGGCTTGAGGCCAGACCTTGGCCGCACTAGTGAGGAACCCTGGGTTCAGGCACGAAATTTCTGGAACTATCCCCGAAACTATCGCCTCTACTCGGGTTCACGATTATGGTACTGCCCCGGCCATACCCGGGATAGTTGGCC
>JBDNAP010000098.1:0-15691 GCA_039768325.1 Thiogranum sp. | reverse complement strand
TCGAACCGAGCCACGGGTCGCTTAAAACCGGGAGCTTGAGCCTGACTTGATCCTGTATACCTTTCGTACGCTTGTGGCCGGAAATGCTACGTTCCGTAGTGGTTAGTAAAAACACCACTGTAAGAGAAGAAACGATCTGTTACAGTTTCGCGAACTTAATGCCCGAATAAATGGCGCTAAGTTAAGCCTATTTAGCCCCTTGTAGGGTCGAATTCATTCGACCAACCACGTTACCATTCCATCTATCATCCCCGATATAGCCACAATTTGGGTAGCCGCCAACAGCTACTGGCCGAATAATTTCGACCCTACAGAGGAAGAGCCGCCTTAACTTAGTGCCATTCAATGCCCGAATATCTGCATAGCATTGAAAGCAGGATGTTTGTATATCTCCAGCGCGTGGGAAATAACTCTGCGTTCCGGGTTATATATGGAATCGGCTCAGGGTACTATTGGCCCCGCCATCAGCAACTCCGATAGCGCAGTTGCGCCCCATGGCCTTGGCCTCGTATAGCGCCTGGTCTGCAGCTCTGATTAATTGCTCCGGATGCGTCCCGTCGGCAGGACAGATCGTTGCGTGCCCGATGCTGACGGTGACTTTGTCAGTTACGTTGGAAAACCGGTGCGGGATGTTGGCCAGTGCGATCTGTGTTCGACAGCGTTCTGCCAAGAACGCCGCTCCATCATAGTCAGTTGCGCCAAGTATGACAGCAAACTCTTCGCCGCCGTAACGAGCTAGCATGTCATCCGGCCGTTGCAGCGCATCGCACAACAGACCTGCTACGCTGCGCAAACAATCGTCGCCACGATCGTGGCCATATTGATCATTAAAGTTCTTGAAGAAATCGATATCGATGATCAGCAGAGACAGCGGTGTCCCTGCTCGTCGACAGCGCTGCCACTCGGATTGCAGGGAAATATCGAACTGACGTCGATTATGGACTTCGGTCAGGGAATCGATTCGGGCCATGTTCTCGAGTACGCGTATGGACCTGATCATTTCCAGCTGCTTACCAAGGCGTGCCTTTATTACTATGGGGTGAAAGGGCTTCCGCAGCAATTCTGATGCACCCGCCTGGAAAGCAGCGGCTTCGATTTCAGCGCCGCTATCCTTGGTGCTTATTACAATAGACCGCTCTCTGAATTCGGTTGTCTTACGGAGTCTGTGACAGGTCTTGTCCCAGTCTTCGCCCAGTGTATCGAGATCAAGAACCACTATATCGGCATCGCCGTTACTATTGAGGGTTTCTTCAAGCGCACTCAAAGTTTTTGCGACCACAATATCGTATTTACCCATATGTTCGATGAAGGAGTGGATGTCTTCCCGGTTCCGATCGAGCAGCAGAATCTTCTGTCTTGGCGCCATGGAACATATCGTCGACAAGGTGATGTCCAGGCCCATGTCATGCGAAAAAAAACTGTCTTGTTCCACCTGGATAGGAAAACCGATCAGTGAATTGCCGCTAGACGACAAGGTAACTGGTATGTTGCGTTCAAACCCACCGTCTTGCCATTCCTGCTGCCATGCAAGCAGTTTCCGACGACTGCTGTCACTGATTACCAAATCGTTGATGCCGGCTTGGGCAAGCAGTTGTTCTATAATTCCCGGATCCGATATGTCCTGTCCGAACCGCCATAATGCTTGGTACACGAGTGTGCGTAAGTGGATAGCCTGACGGGGAGCGACGACTGAGGCTTCAGTGATAATCTTAGAGGCAAATGCAGTGCCGGGTCGAAAAGGCGGTGTGACAATGTTGAGTGTCGGGACACGGCGCCGTACCTCCATGACCTCGGCGGTCAGTTCCGAAAGCGACTCGAAGGAATAGCTAGCACTGGTGATGTGCGGTGCGTGTTGAATTGATCTCCAGTCCACTTCTTCGGCCAGGCCCATGGCGTTAAATCGTTCGTTTAATGCAAAACAGAACGGGCAATTGATATCGGCATATACGGTGTAACGCATACCCTGCACAATCCTCCGGGGTGGGTGGCAGTCATTCTTTCAAGACTATGGGCCAGAGATTGTGTCATCCTAACGTCGATGTTCGGAATTATCTAGGAGCATGGTAACTATTCTGGCGACACCCACTCGTCCCTTGACCCTCAGCGGGCTCTCGTCTTAAAGCAAAACTGATTCGCATCAATATCGCAGTTGGTATTCTGGCGATTGCTGAATAGCCGGCTACAGAACACCCTACAAAGCAGCGAACTAACAGTGCGCTGATGGTTCCTCCTGCATTACAGTATCCCAGACGCCGGATTGAACGGTCTTTTGCACGTAGGTTCTGAAATCTGTCGCTGGTCGGCCCAGCGCCTCTTCAACACCAGTCATGACACCACAGTTTCTGCCGTCAAACACGACGGTGAACAACTCACGCAGTAACCATTGCAGGTCTTGCGGTACCCGCTGTTCGTGTAGAGTGTCAATGTAGGCATCGACTGGGATACTGGTGAATTTCAGGGGTCGGCCAAGTGCCTCGGAAATTTCCTCGATACATTGAGCGAAGGTCAAAGCGCGCGGGCCGGTGACTTCGAACAGTTTGTTACGATGAGCGGATTCGGTTAATGCGGTAACCACAACGTCAGCGATATCGTCAACGTCGACAAATGGTTCAACGATGTCTCCTGCAGGCAGTACCAGCTCGCCCGCCAGGATACCTTCTAACATAAAGCTTTCACTGAAGTTTTGGCTGAACCAGCTGGCTCTGACAATATTCCATGATATACCGCTGGCTTTGAGTATCGCCTCTGCACGCTCTGCACCTTTCTCTCCGCGGCCCGAGAGCAGAACGATGTGTTTCAATCCGGATTCCGCGGCGACTTGTACAAACGCCTTTATAGTTGCTGCTGCACCGGGCACGGCCAGGTCCGGCTGGTAGGTGACATAGGCAGTACCCGTACCCTCGATAGCCGGCCGCCATGTTGCGGGGTTCTCCCAGTCGAACGATGGGTTGCTTGATCTGGACACGGCGCGTGTTGCATAGCCAAGGGCTCGCAGGCGCTGGTTGACCCGGTTGCCTGTCTTACCGTTTTTCCCGATGATGAGTATGGGTGGCTGTTTCATGTGCTTTGTCTCCTGTGTCGGTTAGTCGGTGTTTTCAAGGAACTGTTAGCTGTCGTGGATGTAGAGTATGCGGGAAAAGTAGTGGATTAAAAATCGCATAATATCCATATATTATTGCTATTCGTCCAAACAAGCTGGACTATTGGGCAATATCTATGACAATGTTCAGAACATGAAGCGACGCACTGACAACACTATCCCCGAGTTCACCGATCCGCTTGGCGAAACACTGCACTTGCTGAGACTTACCGGTACGCTTTACTGCCGATCCGAATTGGCTGCACCCTGGGGTATAGATATGCCTGCCTTTGAGGGATACATGATGTTTCATGTCGTCACAGGCGGACACTGCTGGCTGGAAGTCGAAGGTGAAGAACCGCGCCTGCTGCAGCAAGGTGGCCTGGCACTGGTTCCCCATGGCAACGGCCACTGTATCCGCAGCAGCCCCACGGGCGATGTGGTACCGCTGTTCGATATACCGGTCGAGCAGGTCAGCGATCGATACGAGATCATGCGTTACGGCGGTGCGGGTGAACTAACCCACTTGACCTGCGGTGTGGTCCGCTTCGACCATGTGGCGGGCCGGCAACTTATCTCGCTGCTACCGAGGGTGTTGCAGATCGACAGCTGGGCCGACGATGAGGGAAGCTGGCTGCAAAGTACGCTTCGCTTTATCGCCCGTGAAGCCCGGGAACTGCGACCTGGTGGAGAAACAGTCATCACACATCTGGCCGATATCCTTATCATTCAGGCCATCCGGTCGTGGATCGACTCGGCTCCCGAAGCGGAGCGGGGTTGGCTGGCGGCCTTGCGTGATAATCATGTAGGAAGGGCGCTTGCTGCCATACATCGGGCGCCCGAAAAAGACTGGACCGTGGCCTCCCTGGCCAAAGAGGTCGGTATGTCGCGCTCAGGTTTCTCGGCACGATTCACTGACCTGGTCGGTGAATCTGCCAAGCGCTATCTCACTCAGTGGCGTATGCAACTCGCACGCATCCAACTTCAGGAAACATCGGATCCACTCTCGGTTCTCGCTGATCGCTTCGGCTATCAATCCGAAGCGGCATTCAGCAGGGCATTCAAGCGGGTATTTGGCGTGCCGCCCGGAAGTGTTCGCCACACCGCCACCTCCTCACATTAAGTTATCTCGAACTGCGCTACTTCTGAAATATGCAGCCCCGCTATTGGCCGGTAGTGCGGATCTGTCAGCCCAGCGATGAATCGGTGCGCAAGGATCAGCGAAGCGCAAGTAACAGACCATTCACGGACACGGGCCGGACTCTGTATCGGCCTTGCTGCTGGATAAAGTCGGCAAGGGCCAGGAGGCCATCATGCTCATATACTCATACTCACCCGCCGCCCAGGCGAAACCCTGATCATTAAAACCTCAGACGGCGAACCGATCGAAGTCACGGTGCTGAACGTGAAAGGCAACCAGGTGCGGATTGGTACGGATGCGCCGGACGGTATTCCGATTGTACGGCAGGAACTGTTGGAGAAGCTGCCGGCTGAGTCTTGAAGGTTTACAAACAGGCATTAAAAAACCAGCGAACTATCGGAGGATAAGACGCTGGCTCGCTGCTGGATAAAGGAAAAGACCCTCAGCAACTAGGGCTACATTAAAACGTAGTTACCATTGGAGGCGCTATCGGTAGAGTATCAAGTGAAGGTCAAAATCAGGTAAAGGCGCAGGAACAACGCAAACATAAGGCCGCCCCGAAAGCAGCCTTATGTTTGCGTTTGCAGGCCACGCTCAAAAGGCAAAAAAATGGCCGCACTCAAGGGGATTCGAGCGCAGCCTAAGAACGCTTCTTGGGGAAAAAGCGTCAACGCTTTCCGTAAAAAAAGCGTTGGGATGATTATGAGGAGCAGTTCACAGCTTGTCTATTCAACGGATGTCCATAAAAAATCAACGGATGTGTCAATAAAAAAGGCCCGCCAAAGCGGGGCCATGCTCTGGTTCAAGCGCAGGCGGGTTTATCCGGTCCTGTTGTCATTGCCAAATGCCGACAATTCCCGGCTGTGATGGATGGCGCGTGGCAATGGATCGGTGATTGACGATATAGCTTACCCATGGTGTGTCGGCGAATCGAATGCCCGCTCCGCTGCGCTGGACACAGGATATCTAAAGGAATCGACCACTGCATCGGTGTACACTCTGACGCGGTTAATTTTGTCTGTTTTCAGAAATACGACGGGGAGCGTAAGTCATGCCATCTCAAGATACGAATACAGGGCGTGCGAGGCAACCGGCGAAGTATCCGCTGTTACTGACGGTTCTATCCGGCCTGTCATTTGTTTTCCTGCTGTTGTTGCTGCTCTTCGTCGGCAGCAGTTTCGAAACGCTGGAAGATCAGCTGCGTTTCCAGCCGCCCATACCCGGCCAGGGTAGTGGAAACGGCGCCTACGGTATCGAGATTGTGGATGGACAGACCGTTTACGTACCCGTCTACTCCCACATCTATGCGGATGGCGGCAAGCCACACTTGCTGGAAACGACGCTGAGTATCCGAAATCTGGACCCGAATCGCACTATCTCCATCAAGTCGGTCAAATACTTTGATACCAGGGGCTCGTTGATCAAGGAGTACCTCGAAGACCAGGTGCGTTTGGGCCCGCTGGAGACCACCGCATTTCTGGTTGAGAAACGCGACACGAGCGGTGGTTCGGGTGCCAACTTCATTGTCGTATGGGATGCCGAAGAGCCGGTCTATGAACCGTTGATCGAGGCTATCATGGTGGGTTTTTCCGAGGCTGGCAGTATTTCCTTTGCCAGCCCCGGTCGCGCGCTCATGAAGCGTAGAGAGTAAGCAGGTCCTGAGTTGCAGCGGAATTCGACCCCTTTGGGTGAGCCGGATTCTGACTCACGTCCGGGTCTTTTAGAGGTGGGTCAGTATCGGGGGCAAATCAACAGCCACCGTTTAGCGCAACCACGCGGCGGTTAGTTTTTTGCATTCGTCACTCCAATCACACCGCGCATTGCAGCTGTAGCGTAAGTCGGTCAGGTAGCAAGGCTCTTGTCCAAGTGTCCGCTGTATCTCCCGTATCAGAAATTTCTTCTCTGAATCTAAATGCTGCGGGCTTACGCCGATGTGGCGCGCTAGATTGGTCAGCTTCTCTTTATGCATCCAATACACCAGAATGGTTGGAAATGTGAATTAGAAAGTAAACAGGGGGGTGTCATACCGTTGTTATCGGTGGGATCTGGCAAAACATAATCCCGCTGTGCCCGAAAAATAGCCACCCGGAAAAATCCCCCTTCTGCATGAATCCTTTGCATGGGTCTCAATCAACCGGCAGCCCGCATACCTACAGGGCAGGAAAGGCAGCCGCTTGCTGTTCTAACTGATTGTTTTCATAAGATGCTCAGCAACTCAGCAGGGAGACCCTGGCTTGCTGATCAGTGCACTTCACTAGATCCGCAATTTCACCTGAAATGCAGGGTGTCAATTTCCTTCTCAGCCTCGATCCAGTCCCGTAATTCATTACCTGGGGCGAAGCCCCGCTTTTCCGCTTTATGATAGGCCGCCTCAGCAATCACTTTCCAACGTTCCTCCGGTGAACTCTCTGTCAGAGCTGTATCCGGTCTGGTGGATTTGGTGGACTTTCTGGTCATTTTTGTCGTCGTGGCATGGTTGCTGCGCACAGTCTTTTTCCTGCTAGTGGTTGTCATGCGTTTTCCCCAGTTTAATTGATGGTTGATACTCCAGGCCTGCCGGCAGCACGACTGGAGCCCTCGCAGAAAACAGACAGGGCAAGAGTCGTGCCGACTGGCGGAATATTGAATTAATTAATCTATTATTCATGGTGTTGCAGTCTTCTGTGACGCCGCCCGATGAAAGACATCAGCTGTCGTTGTCTCTGATCAACGACGGTCTATTGATGTAAAATTATATCGCATTGATTTTATTAGCAATAATGGCGTCGCCGTTTAGGTACGGATCGCCCGGGAATCCAGGTGCCCAAGACAAAGCAGTGAACCGGGGCATTCTGAGGCGCCGGTGCGCCAAAGCTGTCAGCAAGCACAACTATTTCCGCGTATTTTTTTCCGGCCTTGAAACTTTAAAGATTAGGGCTCCAAGGGCCGATTTCTGGGTTGTGGCATGGACTGTATGGTTGAGAGGTAATCATGGATCTGGACGAAACGGTTGAAGAAAGCGAGCAGAACGAATTAGTGGAATTAGTTGAGCCGGACGAGTGTGCCCAGGAAAATGAGTTGGACGCCAGTGCTAACATCAATACGAAGCGCAGGAAATCGGCAAAGATTAATCGGTCCCGCCCCCTTTATATCAGAAAGTCGATAACTCGTTTGTCCGTCATTTCTGATAGACCCTTGAACACAAAGTCTGATATCTGTGCCGCGCTGGAGGATTACGGACATTGTCTGCCGCCTGAACAGAGGGCAGCGCTTGAAAAATGGTGCAATATCACCTGACGTAATGCGGGTTGCTAATTGGTAGCCACTTGGCCGACACCCGATGCCGGCATAAGGACAGGGTTTCTGATAGAAAGTATTTCTTCTGAAAATAGTGCTTTTTTCCTGCTGCATGTCCACAGGCGCAGATAGTTATTCACTGTTGTAACAGAATTGTAGGCTAATGACTGCATGAAGCGACAGTTTCTTGATGGTCGGTCTAAGAAAAGGATTTAATATACTGTTTAATAAATAAAAATTAAGCCAGCCAAGAAAAGCCCCATGCAAAGAAAACGCCACATCTATAGCATTCCTGTCTCTCTGGAGTGATTTAATCCACACAGTTATCCACAGCCTGTCCTGAATAAATCTCAGCCCGCACTATTCCTTTATATTTTTGTGTGTTTTACCTCTTGTTTCACAGGCGGTTTTGTTTCTGGCCACCGTGGTTTCTGGAACGATTGGCCGGGTTGCTGGGGTGCTTCTGTACAGGGGGCGCTTCCTGACTATGGTTTGGCGTGTCCAGCCATTTCCATGACCGGTACTCCCGCTACGATACGAAAACTGGAACTTCACGGCGGAGTAAGCTCCCTGTCTCGCTGTGGCCATAAAACTGGAGGATGCCAAGGTGAAGTATTGCCCCGATCGTGTGGTCATCAAGGAGCCACGGGAATTAGCAGAGCTGTCACCGGCAACGGTGGAATTTATAAAAAGCCGTGACGCCCTGGAAAAAGTGCTGTTGGATGAGTGGGCGCGATATCTTTCACAGGAACGTGAACGAAACGACGCTGAAACTGCAGTAAAAGGATTTATCGCTATTTGTGTACTGGTTGCTATTGCCGTCAGTTTTCTGATCCCTATCAGTGGCGGGGTGCACTAGACAGACTTGTTCGGCATTCTCAGCACCTGCGGCGCAAATGTCACCGTGTTAACGAGGTGAGGCTGGCGATTATTTATTAATAAGCAATTAAAACTATGCTAATATAGAAACTGGCAATTCCCAGATAGATCGTTTGCACAGGGGCGGGGACAATGACAAATTTTGTAGACCAGCTCAGACTCGCGGAAAGAGCCAAGGAAGATGTCTATTTTGCGCGCATTGATCGCGAATTGATCGAGGCCCTGCATCAGCACGAGCGCATCGACCAGCTGGCCCACGCAGGGAACACGCAGCCGGATACGACCCCTGAACAGGACATCGATACTGAAGCCGGTCAAGAGGCTGATAAATAGCCCTGCTGGCAGGGCCAATGCTCACGGCAGCTGTTTGCCCGCCGGATCCGGGTTAGCGGGCTGGTTGCCAGCTGCCGTTAAACGAACTGAGATCTTCTTCGGAAAGACGGCGTTTGACATAAAGGCCATCCAGAGTCTGCTGGTCCAGAGTCTGCTTTTCACCGGCAGCGTCGCGATATTCCCATTCCCGGTTAATGGCCAGCAGAAACATGGTTTCCATTATATCGTCGAATCGCATGGCGTGTTCGCTGGCCAGGTGGCGGAAATCATCCAGGGTTAACGGGCTGGTTTTTTTACGGAAATGATCATTTGCCAGTGAGGCGATAGCCACATCCCATTTCGGCATGTCTTGATTCGACAGCATTTGCTCGTACTCCCCTTTAGTGTTTGGCTTATTCTAGTCGAGCGCCTGCTTTATTGCTTTACTTCTTGTGTCACCAGGGGATATTCATTGTTGCATCCTGTCTACTGGAGGGTTGACTGGCAGCGGCAGAGTTGCGATTGGATCAGCCGAATGAGGTCAACCAGTTTCATGTGGGCCGGTACTTCCTGGATGTTCGAGAACCAGATATCCTCGACCTGACCATCTTCGTCCGCTGTCTGGTCGGTCATCAACGGGACGCCGACGAATACACCTTGTTGGCCATTTTCCAGGTTAACGGTAACCAGTTGTAATGAAATCGGTTTCATATTTTCAGTTCCTTTGATCTGCGCTGAGCGATTGAGATCATTAATGGGCTTAAAATAATTACAGCATGATTTATGCCAATTGCGGGGCGTAGCCTATGATTGAGGTGATTCAGCAGGACATCACCCGCCTTGAAGTGGAGGCTATCGTTAACGCTGCCAATGCCAGTCTGCTGGGTGGCGGCGGTGTCGATGGTGCGATTCATCGCGTTGCCGGACCCGACCTCCTGGCATATTGCCGCGGCCTGGGCGGGTGCCCGGCAGGGCAGGCGCGGATAACACCTGGTTTCGCATTGCCCGCGACCTGGGTGGTTCATACCGTTGGACCTGTCTGGCAGGGTGGAGGGCGGGGCGAAGCGGAGTTGCTCGAGAGCTGTTATCGAAACAGCTTTGCGCTGGCGCTTGAACAGGGTGCACGCAGTATTGCATTTCCCGCTATCAGTACCGGAGTGTATGGTTACCCCAAAGAGCAGGCAGTTGAAATAGCGATTCCGGTTATGCGGGCGTTTGAGAATCGTTTTGATCGGATCATCGCCTGTTGTTTCTCCGCTGAAGATGTCGACCTGTATCGGTCAGTCCTGGAGCGATGATGTATCACCGGCCTGCTTTCATAGACCGTGCAATCTGATGTTGAGTGGGGCCGGCAGGTGAGTCACTGCGTGACGAGGTACACCAGGCTGTGGGAACTTTGATCATTGTCAGCGGGTCAACGCAACAGGGTAGCAGGCGCAGGGGCGCTCAGTTAGCGTTCTGCGATCAAACAAGGGAGGAGGGTGTTCTATGAATTCCGATAAGGTTGAAGGTGTTGGATATACCCAGGCGATGGGGCACCTGCTGGTTCTTTACACTCAGGTCGATCAGTTCATCATGGAAGCCTGTGCGGAGAGGATTGCTTCGGCTCCGGGACAGCCGGCCAGGCTGGGTTTGGCCAAGCAGGTGGGCGACGAGTGCCGACACGTCGGTATTCAAAGTCGGTGGATGGAAAAATTCGGGGTCGACCCGACGCCGGTTATCAGTCAACAGGCGCTTGAGCAACTGCACAGCCATTTCCGTGGATTGGATTGGGTGGATTTTTTAACGGATTTGTACCTGGTGATCGAAGCCCTGGGTTCACAAGCGGTAGAGCAGGTCGTACCGTTGGCCGATCCGGGCACCCGGGAGTCATTACGGGTGCCATTGCAGGATGAACTGGATCACGTGGCGTTCGGTTTATCTGAGCTGCACAAAGCGCTGGCCGATATGGATCCCCAGCTGCGCAAAGCCCGGCTGGAACAGATACCGGTCCGAATTCAGAGTCTCGTCAACTTCCTGCACGGTTTCGATGTGCCGGTCGTTGACTGGTTCGAGCAAGTGGGTGCCAGTAGTCAACAGCTGTACACGGTATTGAGTCAACGCAAGGATGAGCTGCTAGGTGAGCTTGCCGCCTGATCCCTGCAATGACAAGCTTTGCGGCTGACGGCTTCCTGCTGCGTTGACTGGTGCAGCGAGTGACCTGGTACACTAGTGGGCAGTGCTGCAGATGCCAAAAGCAGTATGCGGTTTTATCCCATACCCTGATCGAGCTTCTGTGCGGGGTACGACGTATAAAATTCGCTGCGCAACAGGCGTTCGCTGATGCACGCCAGAAAAATATTGCGGTGGCGGTTTGCGAGCCCATGTTCGGGCTTGACCTGCCCAGGAAGGAAACCAAGATTCAATAAAGGGATGCCAAGATAACGTAAGGTGCCCACTGCGAGCTTGCGGAAGTAATGCCACGCTGATTGCTGGTCGCGTGGCCCCACCATGACTACCCCGATATCCGGTGTGTTTGGTTGTGCCAGCCGCTTAATGCTCTGATAGGCGGCCAATACCGCTTCGAGGTTTGCAGGTACCAGCAGTACCACACGGTCAAACTTGTATTTCTCAACGTCAGCGGTTGAGGTGGTGGGTACCAGCCAATATTGACTATCACCGCCTTGTTCGTGTTGCAGTCGCCCGCCATTTGAAGTTTCTTGAAGCTGGCACAGTCTGCTGCTGTATCCCTTTTGCGTCAGTATCTGGCATAGCTCGTGTGTTATCCAGCTCAGCCCCGGGTCATCCATTAAAAAAGGAATCGCCCTGCAGATAGGGTAACCCTTTCCGCTATCCGCTGCCTTGCCGAGAAACCGGGTGCTGACCGTTGCCGGGCGATGGGTGGAAGTCGTTTTGGCTTGCTGTACGGAACCGATCTGGTTGGCCATCAGGGATGCACCGGAACTTGTAGCAGTGAATTGATGCCGCCTAATTCATTGGGTACTTCAGCTGAGTTGGTTGGATCCTGCTGCCATTTTCCATCGACAATGATCCGGTATTCGTATATTCCGGGTTCAGCAGTAAATATCTTCTGCCAGCACCCGTTGAATTTGCGCGTTTCAATGTCACGGTCCGGGATCCAGTCATTAAAGTCTCCCGCGAGTTGCAGGCGGCGACAATCGATATCGCCAAAGGTGAGTACGACCATTTGTCGTTGTACTTTTAAACTGGATTGGCTCATGACTTCATCCTTGCGTTTTTTTCAACTAAGGTTTTGGGGCCATCCTCAGACGCCTTCTGCCGGGCAATAACACTAGTGCTTATGGCGGCCTGTGCCTCCCGTCCCGCTGCAGCCTGGCTGCACATCTGCGATAGAGATGAAGAGGGGGCCGTCTCATTATCAACATGCCTGTGTTGCTGTTATCGGGCCGTACCCCCTTCGCCGGCTTTCTTCTGGTCTGCGGAAAACAGATCGCCCTGCTCCGGTAATTGCCGTCGCATCTTGTCAACATCCGCAGCCAGTTCGGCAATCGGAAATACCCACTGCTGGCCGGTCAACGCATCAAAGGCATGTTGGCCATGAAAAACCAGCACCACATCGCCGGTGACAACCAGCGAAAGCTCTACCAACGGACGGTCTGCAGTCGGTAGAAATCGGGTGAGCGATTGCAGGCATATGCGAATGCGTTGCAGCGAAATTTTGGCATCGAGCAGGCGTTTCGCGGTACGTAGTGCGATAAGATCTGAAAAGGAATAGCGGGCGTGGCCTCCCGCGGTATAGCACTGCGGGACGACAAGTCCGGTTTTACGCCAATAACTGAGTTGGCGGCTGCTGAGACCGGTAATGGCGGCGACCTGTTGACGGCTGAATAAGCCTGTTGTCACCTGCACCCTCCGCTGGGCGATGCGTAATTAGAATGAGTTTCGCAGGGTTTTCCGGAATGTCAAGGAAAATGATACAAAAAATAGAGTTTTTGTATCATTTCGTGTGAGTCTGACAGCGCAGCGCTCACCAGCTGATGTAGCTATATCCCTGTTCCTGCAACAGCATCAGGTCGTTCGCACCGATTTCAACAATTTCTGCAAAATCCAGCATATCTTCTTCGTTCCAGTCCAGGGATTTCATGGTATTGCCACAGGCGTGGAAGGAAACGCCGTAGGCCGCCAGACTCTCAATACGTTCTCGCGCCAGTTCCTGTACGGGACGCTGCGGTTTTTTGGCCAGGGTGTGTATTCCGGGGCCGATGGCGACTACAACGAGGTGGATATCATCACCGTATCTGCGCAACATGGCGCCCACAGAGAACAGGATATGTTCAATGTAGTCGGGATCGGCTTTATTGAGTTGATAAACCAGTTTATGTTCAGGTTCACCAAAAAAATCAGTGTCCCTTGGTTCCGCCCGCCCGCTAGGGGATAGCGTGAGCAGGCAGGTCACGGTGCTTAGCCAGAGTAGAAACTGTCGCTGACGGATCCTGTATTTCATAGACTTCTCGAATTTTTACGCTCAAGTACATTTTTGACCCGCAATCTCAGTGATCTGTTCCGTCGAATGCGGGCCGGAAACCCAGTGTACAATGATCTTGTAGAGGTCGGCTATTTAAAGTGAACACCGAGCAGGGTGGGAAGGGTTTCAGGGACCGTCGGCAGCAGGGAAGCTGCCGTCGAGCGTACAGGGATGTATTTACAGCGTGTCCCTGAAACCCTTCCCACCCTGCTCGGTGCTCCGTTTACGCCGCACACCTTGCACACATTGATAGCCAGTGGATCAGGCATAAAGTTTTCAACTTACCAGTATGGGACAGCCCGGTTTTATATGAAAAGTACTGGAAAGCGTTCCGATTGCGTGACACTGGAACGGTTACAACATTCGATTGATGACTGCCTGTCACGGAATATTCCGGCGTTGCAAAAACAGTTTCGCTCACTGCAGCGGCGTTGTCAGCAGGGGCAACCGGCAGAGCGGGCGCTAAGGCGCCTGACGGATGACATCGAACGCTCCATCCGGTGTGTCGCTAAGCGGCGTGCCGCTGCACCATCGCCGCATTATCCGCTTGCGCTGCCGGTTGTCGAGAAGCGTGGACACATCCTGGATGTCATCGGTAGACACCAGGTGAGCATTTTGTGTGGTGAGACCGGATCCGGAAAAACAACTCAACTGCCAAAACTCTGCCTGCAGCTCGGCAGGGGAATCACGGGGAAAATTGGTCATACACAACCACGCCGCATCGCAGCACGCAGTGTGGCGGCACGTATTGCCGAAGAGTTGCAGAGTCCACTCGGAGCTCATGTTGGTTACAAGGTCCGCTTTCAGGACCGTGTGCAGGACAGCAGCTATATCAAGGTAATGACTGACGGCATCCTGCTGGCCGAGATTCAGTCTGACCCGGAACTGCGCGAATACGATAGCCTGATTATTGATGAAGCTCATGAACGCAGTCTGAATATCGACTTCCTGCTGGGCTATCTGCACCGTTTGTTACCGCGTCGTCCGGATCTAAAAATTATCATTACATCGGCCACTATCGATCCGCAGCGTTTTTCCAGCCATTTTAACCAGGCACCGGTTATAGAGGTGTCCGGTCGGAACTGGCCGGTAGAGGTGCGTTACCGCCCGTTGTCGGGTGAGGATGAAGACCAGCAGGAAAGGGGGCGCGGGCAGGCGATACTCGACGCGGTAGATGAGCTGGCGGCGGAAGGGTCGGGTGACATGCTGGTGTTTCTGCCGGGGGAACGCGCGATCCGGGAAACCAGTGAACTGTTGCGTAAACATCATCCACCGCATACTGAAATCCTGCCTTTGTACGCACGCCTGTCTGCGGCGCAGCAGAACCGGGTTTTCAAGCCGCACAAGGGAAGGCGTATTGTTCTGGCCACCAATGTCGCCGAGACTTCCTTGACTGTACCGGGAATCCGTTATGTGGTCGATACCGGACTGGCACGCCTCGGCCGTTACAGTTATCGCACCAAGGTGCAACGCCTGCCCATCGAAGCAGTATCCCGGGCATCGGCGAATCAGCGTGCCGGGCGTTGCGGACGGGTGTCACCGGGTATCTGCATTCGACTGTATGGTGAAGACGACTATCTCGCACGCCCTGAGTTCACAGAACCTGAAATCCAGCGCACCAATCTGGCAGCCGTTATCCTGCAAATGGCGGCACTTGGCCTCGGAGATATCGAAGCGTTCCCTTTTGTAGATCCGCCGGATTTTCGTTTTATCCGTGATGGCTACAAACTGTTGCACGAACTCGGCGCTGTGGACGAGCAGCAGAGCTTGACAGGGCTGGGGCGGCAGGTTGCGCGTCTGCCGCTTGATCCGCGACTGGCACGTATGATTCTGGCAGCCGGGGACAGGCATTGTCTGAGCGAGGTGCTTATCATCGTCTCTGCACTGGAAGTGATTGATCCAAGGGAACGCCCAATGGATCAGTCCCAGGCTGCCGATGAAAAGCACGCGCTGTTCAAGGACACAAAATCCGATTTCCTGAGCTATCTGAATCTTTGGAACGCATATCGGGAACAATCGCAGCACCTTTCACAGAACCGCTTACGAAAATGGTGCAGGGAACATTTTCTGTCATTTCTGCGCATGCGGGAATGGAGTGATGTGCATCGCCAGTTGCAGGTGCAGATCACGGGTATGGGTATGTCCTGTAGTGAGGCTAAAGCGGACTACCGCTCGATTCATTGTGCCCTGTTAACGGGTTTACTGGGCAATCTTGCTTTTCAGGTGGATGCGGGTGAATACACAGGTGCCCGCAACCTGAAGTTCACGCTTTTCCCCGGTTCCGGGCTGGTCAAAAACAGACCCAAATGGCTGGTTGCCAGTGAACTGGTCGAAACCGGCAGGCGTTACTTGCGTACTGCCGCTTACATCGATCCGGCCTGGGTTGAGCCCCTGGCGCAGCATCTGGTCAGACGTAGTTATTCCGATCCTCATTGGGAAAAGAGGCGTGCACAGGTGGTGGCTTTTGAACGGGTTACTTTGTACGGTCTGCCGCTGGTACAGCGCCGCAAGGTGAATT
>JBDNAP010000564.1:0-3670 GCA_039768325.1 Thiogranum sp. | reverse complement strand
CCGACTTCCATGTTTTTCTTGAAGCCTTTTTCAACCGCCGGCCAGAATTCACGCGGTACGGTGCCACCGGTAACCTTCGATTCGAACTGGAAACCGCCGCCAGGTTCGCCGGGCTCGATGATGTAGTCGATCTTGGCGAACTGGCCGGAACCACCGGTCTGTTTCTTGTGGGTGTAGCTGTCTTCGATACGCTGGGTGATGGTTTCGCGGTAGGCGACCTGTGGCTTGCCGACCGTCACTTCGACGCCGTGGGTGCGCTTGAGGATGTCGACCTTGATATCCAGGTGCAGTTCGCCCATGCCCTTGAGGATGGTCTCGCCGCTGTCCTGGTCGGTTTCGACACGGAACGACGGGTCTTCCTGGATCATCTTGCCGATAGCGATACCCAGTTTCTCGGAGGCCCCCTTGTCGACCGGCGCCACGGCAATCGAGATCACCGGATCGGGGAAGACCATGGGCTCCAGGGTGGCCGGATTCTTTTCGTCACACAGGGTGTGGCCGGTCTGCACGTTCTTCATACCGAGCACCGCGACGATGTCGCCGGCCTGGGCGCTGCTCAGTTCCTCGCGCGAGTCGGCGTGCATCTCGACAATACGTCCGATACGCTCGGTCTTGCCGGTAAAGGTATTGAGCACGGACGTGCCTTTTTCCAGTTTGCCCGAGTAGATACGGATAAAGGTCAGGGCGCCAAAGCGGTCGTCCATGATCTTGAAGGCCAGCGCGCGCAGCGGCCTGTCAACATCGACAACGGCGAATTCGCCGGTTTCGTGGCCTTCCAGGTCCACTTCCGGTTGGGGTTTGACTTCCGTCGGGTTGGGCAGGTAGTCCACCACGGCGTCCAGCACCGGCTGAATACCCTTGTTCTTGAACGCGGAACCGCAATACGTCGGGAAGAAGTCCAATGCGATGGTGCCCTTGCGGATGCAACGCTTGAGATCGTCTATGGACGGCTCTTCGCCTTCCAGGTATTTCTCCATCAGGTCGTCATCCTGCTCGACCGCGGTCTCGATGAGTTTTTCGCGCCATTCCTCGATGGCGTCGGCCATATCGGCCGGCGGTTCCTGGATCTCGTAGGCGGCGGGGTCGCCCGAGGCATCCCACACCCAGGCTTTGCGCGTCAGCAGGTCGACCACACCGACGAAGTCGTCTTCGATGCCGATGGGCAGTGTCATGACCAGTGGATTAGCCGCCAGTACGTCTTTGATCTGCTGTACCACGCGGTAGAAGTCTGCGCCCATGCGGTCCAGCTTGTTGACGAAAATGACGCGTGCCACCTCCGAGTCGTTGGCATAGCGCCAGTTGGTCTCGGACTGGGGCTCCACCCCACCGGAACCGCAGAATACGCCCACGCCGCCATCGAGCACCTTGAGCGAACGATACACTTCGATGGTGAAGTCGACGTGTCCGGGGGTGTCGATAATGTTCAGGCGGTGGTCGTCCCACTCACAGGAGGTGGCAGCCGACTGGATGGTGATGCCGCGCTCGCGTTCCTGGTCCATGAAGTCGGTGGTGGCCTCACCTTCGTGAACCTCACCGGTTTTGTGGATTTTACCGGTCAGCTTCAGGATGCGTTCTGTGGTTGTGGTTTTGCCAGCATCAACGTGGGCGAAAATCCCTATATTGCGGTATTTGGATAAATCAGTCATTGCTTTACTCTGCGGTTGATCAATAATAAATGCGGCATTTTCCCCACGGCCAACATCACGCGTACCCTGCCGGTTCCAGAAGGAAACAGCGGCGCAGAATTATATAGGAATGGGGCCGCGTGTGTAAGGGAGTCTTTCGGCGCAATAATGCCGGTATAGACTTACCTTATTTACACCCGCTGCTGCTGTCCGGGTACAATCCGCTGCCATGCACGATATTCCCGGACGTATTGCAGATGTATTGCTGGAAGTTGAGGCCAATCTCCGTACCAGCGGCAAGTGGGAACAGGAGCCGCCGGATAGCCGTGATCTGGGCAGTGCCCAGCCTTTCTGTGTCGACACCCTCAGTTTCGAGCAATGGTTGCAGTGGGTATTTCTGCCGCGCATGAAGCGGATTCTCGAACAGCAAAAACCGCTACCCGCGAAGAGCGGAATCTACGTCTATGCGCATGAATATCTGCGGAACAGTGATTTCTCTACCGGTATTCTGCTGAATCTCATAAAACGCTTTGACGATCTGATTGCCATTCAGTCTGCCGCCAGGCGACATTGACCTGGATAAAGCGCGCCTGATTATCATTCACGCTGATACGCTTTCATCTGTATCGTGGCACCCTGACCGTGATCGTGCACATTGCGTCGTCCCTGTTGACTGGTCCCGGACTACAGAGGCCTGCTTCTCGAACCCGTCCTTGCTGAGGTGGCCGCATTCCCTGCCGTGAAACTAACGGATGACTCCGTTCATCAGGCGCTGAAATCGAGAATAAACGCTGCCACCATGGCGATGAAAATCAGTGTGCTGAATGCTTTGACACCGGTGACAATCCACCTGATCCGGGGTGGCACAGGCGGTCGGTCTGTTGAGCCTTGTGACTCACCGCCGGCTTCCATTGCCACGTGACGTCGAAAGAACTCGAGTAACACATCCGCATCTTCCTGACCATGGATGTCATCGCCCACCGTCAGCGTTTGTCCATCCGTTTTCTGTGCCAGAATGCTGTAGTAGATTTCCGCCTGTGCACCCTGTCCCGACTGCATGGTGACCTTCTTTTCGAAGCCGGAAATTACGGCTCGTGCCGTCTGCTTGCAGAACGTTCGGCCAAAAGCCCGGCGTTCCGTCATTAAGCTTTCCTGGTCGACAATAACCCTGAGCCGATTGGTTTTCACAAACCAGCCGGCCGCCACAATGCCGCAAGACGCCAGGCCGAACACGGTGGTCATCATCCCCAGCATCGCCGCTGAAAACAGCGATATGCGTCGGCCTTGCTCCACATCGAGTGCAGCAACAAATTGAAATCCCAGGAAAACTGCAATACAGAAGAAGATCCCACCAAACAGGGTGATAAAAGTACCGATATTACCGCTGCGTCCGTTCGGATAGCGGATAGAAAAACCGTCGGCGGTCTGTTTGACTTCGGCCAGGCCGGCGGGCAGGTCTCCGACGGTGCGATCGGGCTCGTCGTCGGCGGTGTCCGCCAGTCGCAGATTCGATGCAGCACGGCCCCCGGTTTTGAACACCGGGATTTCGTAGCTGCGGTCAAAACCGGCTTCCGGTAAACGAACCCGGACCGACCAGTAACAGCCACCATTGTTGCCGGGCTTTGCCGTGGACGGCGGTAAATCATCGTCGACATCGGCAACGAACTCCACCCGCGTACCAGCACTGCCCCAGCGAACCGCCGCTCTGGCTTTCTTCCGCCAGATCACCGAATCGGAGCGGCGGCGCGATTTGCCCGACTTTGAAATGCGGACCTTGACGCAGTTGACGCGCACATCGACCGGCATGCCATCTCGATACCTGACCGCCGGGATATCCAGATAACCACCGATCTGCCCGCCAATAACACCCGGATAGGGATCGAGAGTCATGTACAGGCGGCCAAACTTCGACCAGTGCCGCCACCGGCCGATCAGCGATGGAATCAGAAACAGGTTGGCTGCCAGCATCAGCGGTAGAATCAAGCGGACGTCGTAGGTATCTAAATCCTGGAAAACCAGGCGATCAAAGATAGCGGCCAGATCGT
>JBDNAP010000563.1:0-3527 GCA_039768325.1 Thiogranum sp. | reverse complement strand
CTGGCCAAATCGGTGACAGTCGAGTAGCTCTGTGTTCCTTGGAAGGACAAATTGTCCTTCAGCACCCGGTACTTCATTTGGCTTCCTCGCACACGCCAGTGCGGGTGCCATGGATTCTTTGCGACAGCGTCATGTTCTTACCACCCAACTTGATCTCGACGACACCCCTGATCGCAGCAGGGTTAACAGTCAGGCGGGCGGTGCCCGCAGCAGTCGCAGGGTTGCTGCATGCGATAGTGTACTCGTGGTGTTGCCCCGTAGTTTGACCGTTGCTGAGTGTGCAGCCAGCGAGGGCTTCGTGGCGAAGGATGGGAAACAGTGTGGTGGCATCCTGCGTACCCAGGCAGTGTCTTTGGCGCGTGGTGGCGTAGCGCATATTTTCTTCCAGGTGCGGCAGCAAGGTTTCTGCGGCGATGTCATAGCTGCCCGGATTCAGTCCAAGTGGTGTGGCGAAAGCCACCGCGCAGGAAAAGCCGTAAACAGCAGGGCCGATAGCGGAATGGGTAATGGCGTGGATGAATGTCATATTATGTCCCTCCTCGGAGCCGCGACCGACCCATCGCTTAGTCCCCCGGCGTGATTTACTGGGTGAGAGACTTCAGTAGTGTGCGTACCGCATAGGCAGACATCAAAAACGACACCAGTGCACCACAAGCGAACACCCAGCGTGCAAAGATAACGTTGTACTCACTGGGCAGAAACGGCATGCCTCCAGAGAAACCCGCTGACGGGCCAAGTACAGCGACCCAGGCGCCTATGGCGCCCATGCCCATTAACAGTATAGCTGCACACAAAGCGTTGAATTTGGAGTTCCGGTCAATCAGAATCATGGCGCCTCCCATAAGGAAGACGGTACCGCATAGAAAAAGCACCCACATCGGTGCGTGTACAGCAGCGGCATCGACAGGCCAGAGCTCAGTTGCAATTGCGATTGGATACAGCCCTGCAACGATGCAGAACCAGCCCCATCCTGGGTGAGCACGGCCTGCAGGTCGACTTGTCGACGGGGTATTCACACCAGAGACGCCGTTTTTTTAGGCATCTCAGCCATCAAGCGGCGAACCAGGTGTGCTTGTTATAATTCGAAATCATACCTGACTGCAATACTGCCCTCGGTAACCGTAGCGACTACGCCCGTGCCACCCGTGAAATATATTTCTTCGCTCTCGATCTCACGACCGCCAGGAAAACGCCCGACGAACTTCATGGCTGCCTCGTCTTGCACGGTGAATCGATAGGCCGAAGACGGTTGTATGGCGCCAATCTCCCTGCTTTCGTGGCGCCAATATGCAGAGAGAAACACGACATGCGGCGACTCGTTAACAATCTCGAATTGCGGATTACTGAATATCGGGGCAATCAGCATGGCGCCGACAGCAACAACTACCACGAGAACTACAACGGTCGCTATTTTCACCGGCTGCTTCATCAAGAAGTATTGAGACAAATGTTACTACTATACCCATACTAACTAATCCGTGTTTGCCGGTCCAAGGTATCGCGAATCCACTTGCTGACTGTTTGCCCGTACTCGAACAATAGCAAGCCGGTGAGAATTCCGGCACTGCCGATCATGGCCTCGGCCTGCAATGCTTCACCATTCAGAAGATGTCCCAACAAAAGAGCCAGCACCGGTGTAATCAGCGCAATCAACGCAACACGGGTCGCCTCTACGTGGCGCAGGACATAGTAGTAGAGTGCAAATCCCAGCACTGAGCCGACTATACCCAGGTAAATAATCGACCACATGGTCCTGTAGGTCACGATAGACGGCAACGGCTCGCCGGTAACCAGATACACAATTACAAGCAGTGGTACTGTGACCATTAAGGAACCGATGGTAGTGGCAAGCGCCGGAACATCGGCACCAATTCGCTTGACGGCAACAGCGCTGACTGAGTAGGCCGTGACCGAAAACACCATGCCAAAAATCCCATAGGCTGCCTGAGGCCCCAGTTGCTGTGAGCCAAGCGACATAGTGGCCAAGCCAGCCAGCCCGAGCAGCATGCCGACAATCCGGGCGCCAGTCAGTTTCGGCTCTGTCAGCCAGAATGTGGCGATCAAACCGGTCACAATAGGCGCGAGGCCAAAAAGAACAGACATCCATCCGGAAGGTATGAACTGCGATGACCAGTACACTGACGTCATTGCAAAGAACAGGCCCAGGCCGGCCGCCAGGTAGGTACGGCGTGCCGCAGTATGCCAGGGGAGCCTTACCTTGAATAATCCGGCGACCATAAGGCCGACCATCACGCCCAGAACCATACGGCTGGTAATACCAAACAGATAACCAACCCCGTCGCCACTCCACTGGATCGCAAGGGGTGTGGTTGACCAGATCAGGATAATGCCGATATATGCCAATGGTAGAGACATCTTGTTACCTCCGCTTCCTCAACGGGTTGTTTTATTTCGGAAAACAAAAAAGGCCGCAGGTTTGAAACCGTGCGGCCTTTGAAGATCCGGGATTACTGGAACAGCTACTGCACAGTAAATCTCCCCAAGGCACCGCACGAGCACACTACGACATGCCACATGGGCAGTCGGCGTTTGCAGGCAATCATGCGATGCTGGAATACAATTTTCATGGCTTCGAGTGTTTCAGACGGTAATATCTGTGTCAAGCCGTTTATGAAATACGGGGAGCTACAAGCCGAATGTCGATACGGCTGTCGAACCTTTGCAGGTAACCCGGCTCCCCCTGTCGATAGCAGACTACTCAATTTCTCACGGAAGCCTGCACCTGGTACACGACATTAAAGCCCGACACCGCCGACACCCATTACAGCTACGATTAATATACCGAAATTGAACCATACCCCTGTTAGGAATATAGCAAGAACCGGGAATCGGTTACTTTTCGTAAAAGCAACGACACCCATTCCCGCCAGCATAAACCCGGACGCAAGTAAGTGCAGTGTTTTTAAATTTTGTTCCACGCGGGTTGGACTGTCGATGCCCTGCTCAGCTTCGAACAGAACAGCAAAGCTGGAGAGCGATAACCATGCCAGAAACATCAGGATCACGATGATCATAGGTGCACCGGACAGCAGCGCACCATGTCGATTGAGAACAATGCCACCCCAAACACCCAGGCAGAACAGGAGTATTGTGATGTGCCAGAGACTGATGTACAGGTCAGCCGCTGAGGCTGTAACGGTAAATATTCCGGAAGCAAGTTCACTCATAGCGAATATTGTGGTTTTAACCGATCCCTGAACACATAGTGTGTACCGTTCTCAGTATATACCCCGTTTATATCTACCAATGAACGATTTGATTCGGGCCGAGTAAAAAACACCTTTTGATGGTATTTATGGTCCAGGTGCATTGCTGAGCAATCCCGAAGTATCTCGGGCGGGCACTCTACATTTATGTCAGGCTTAATCATTCTGTTTCGAATGGCTTCAATCGGTCCACAATTATCCGATGACGATGTAAAATGGTGTAAGCTCTTCTGTCCCGGGGTTGAATTCATTCACCCCGTTTCCTCCTTTCGGTTACACGCTCACCCCCTATTCCCCAGT
>JBDNAP010000562.1:0-4157 GCA_039768325.1 Thiogranum sp. | reverse complement strand
CAAACAATCCACAGACGGCAAACAGGGACAGTCTTTTGCGCGTGAAGTTTTTCAGCCACATGGAACAGCCTCTTTTCTTGTTCACAGCACCCCCATGCGATTGATACCGCACGATAATCACAAAAACCAAAGACACCGGGTTGTGAGGACAACACGCTGGCGCACCGGGACTAAACCTGACGGTATAATTATGGCATATTTGCAACTGTGATCAGTGGTTCTTTTTCCCCGCTTAACAACCCGAAGATAATTGTGATGAAAGACGAATTCAGATGCATGGGATTGCCGGCCGCGGTAACCCTGGCGGTACTTTTTCTGCTGACGCCCGGTCTGCTCAGGGGTGAGCAGATTGACATTGTCGACAAAACAGTGCTGCACCTGATCGACCATGTAGCCGGGTCGGGTCTGACTTTTATTCGCAATAACGACAGATATACATCAGCTGAAGCGGCCGAACACATGAACAAGAAATATCGGCATTTCAGGGAGGATATCAAAACAGCCGAGGACTTTATCGAGCGCTGCGCCAGCAGGAGCCTGCTGAGTGGAAAACCTTACTTCGTCATCAACGCACAGGGTGAACAGGTCAGGACCAGCGAATGGCTCCTGGCCGAGCTGGCTGATTACCGGGTCCGGAACACAGCCACATCACAATGAATGGCTGCCAGACATTGATTAATCCCGAGGTCGGTACCCACCGAGATTCCATTGAATGAAAGTCAAACCGACAAAGACAGCTTTTTTATTTTCAGGCGGACTGCTCCTGCTAAGCCTGTTGCTGCAATCCTGCGCAACGACCGACCTTCATACAACTCCCGCCGTACGGTCTTATCAGCACGATGATAAAGGCGTTTTCCGGTCCGCTGTCAACAGCGATCCGGCGCTCACGGTCATGACGCTCAACATTGCGCACGGCCGCGGCGACAGTTTTCACCAATTGTTGCAGCGATCCGCTACCACCCTGGCTAACCTGGGAACAATCGCGGCTTTGTTCAAAACCACCGATGCCGACATAGTCGCCCTGCAGGAAGCCGATGGCCCGTCGTTCTGGAGCGGCAATTTCGACCACGTTGAGTACCTTGCAAAGCAGGCGTCCTTCGGGCACTCGGTACACGGTGCCCACGCCGATGGCATCGGCCTGTCATATGGGACGGCCCTGCTGGCAAACCTGGAGCTCCATGATGCACAGGCAATCACCTTTGACCCTGCCCTCTCACCGGTCCCGAAAGGCTTCGTGGTATCGACTATCCGCTGGCCGGGCATGCCCTGTGTCGATATAGACATCGTATCGATCCATCTGGACTTTGCCAGCGAATCGGTGCGCAGAAAACAGGTCATGCAGTTGATAGAGACATTGCGCGCAAGAAACCGGCTCATGATCATAATGGGCGACCTGAACAGTGAGTGGCAAAGACAGGATTCGAGCGTGAAATACCTCAGCCAGGCACTCGCACTGTCGGCGTACAGCCCGGAACGAACTGACCTGGACACCTTTCCTGCCTTTGGTGAGCGCCTCGACTGGATACTGGTATCACCCGAACTCAAGTTCCGCTCACACCGTATCGTTACCGACGTTGTATCGGACCATCGTGGTGTAGTCGCTGAATTGGTCCTGGACAATGCAACTCGTGCAAGCGCAAGCGCTGCCGGGATCTCCTGCTTCCCTGGTTGAGGCCGGTCTCTGAGCCATACCGGCGCTGATCGCTCGCTTAGCAGTGAGCTTCAGGAATCCAATCCTCGGCAGGAACAAGCGGTGTTATTTTATTCCTTGAGCTTGATTCTGATGCGGCCGTCTTCGACCTCGATGTTATCTACACCGTCAGAGAACGACTTCCAGAAACCTTCATCTGCACCGAATTCGCCGACCAGGTCGATGTTTTTCAAACCACCGAGCCAGGCGTTGGGTACCGGTACACCCATGACACTGACTCCCTTCAGTACAATGACAGGTTTCTCACCCGTGTAGGCCATTTCCACGCCGGCATTAAAACGCAGAGTCTTGCCACCGAACAGCGGGAAATCTTCCTCCAGGGGCACCAGAAGTTTTGCGCTGACAAGGTCGTCCGACAAGTCGACAGCAAGTTTTTTAGCCAGATCCGTATTCTTCGCCAATAAGGCGTTGAGTTCCCGCTCATTGAAGCTGACCTCGCGCCGGGCACCTTCCTCGCTGTAGCGCTCGGGCTTCAGAAAGCCCCGCTCATCAATTTCAGATGACTGTTCCTTAACCCGCCCAGGCTGCTTGACATCGACGTCAAAACCCAGCGCCCTGAGCTTTCCTTCCAGAACCTGCTCTTCCCTGACGCTCAGCTCGACAGGCTTGAATTCCCTGGCAAATACGTAGGTTTTCAAAAACCAGTAGGTGCCGCCAATCGTAACGACTATTGTCAACAGAATAATCAGCAGGACCTGGGGCCAGCGCAGACCCCGGCTCTCGGATGCATTGTCAAACTTGCCGGTTTCGAAAGTCATAGCAGGGCCCGTCAGTTGTCGTCCACATCGTCTACATCCAGCTGACCCGACATACGTCTGCGAATATGTGACCACGACATCCCTGTTGCCATAATCGCTGACAGCATGGTGAGAACCACGTAGGTCAGCACGGTGGTATTCTCCACTGACAGCACGTTATATTCGATCAAAACCCAGGTCAGTGCCGCAAAGAATGCGATCGCCAGGAAGGTGCCTATTTCCCCCAGTGAGCGCACGGTCGACCTTATATAGATGACCCAGCCGATCAGCAGCACGACACCCGCAAACACGATCATTGGATCAAGCTTGTTGGGTGACTCAAGGATCCAGTGATACCAGGAATGACCTGAGGGATTGTAGGTACAGAACACCAGCACCAGTGCCATCACGAATCGAATCAGAAAACTGAAAAAACTGAAGCGTTTTAACGCCATGATAAGACAACCTCAAGATAGGACTAATAAAGATAGGCGGTGCAGATTTGCCGGCATCCCTGCAGTGTAGCCGATCATCTACCGGCAAAAAACACTACTGCTTTGTCCACCCTTTGAGACCTGCTTCTTTGCCGGCGAAGCTTGAGTATAGCCTATCGTTTATTCTACTCCCACCGCCAATGGATAGATCCATTCCGTCTGGAACCGATTCATTGCCAGGATTCATGCCTGATCCCGGCGCAGCTGAGATCTCTGCCTTCGTCCTGCTACCGGGTACAAATGTGCTGATTAGCGTTGCCAATCATAGTGGCCGTGAATGTCGGTACATTCAACAACTACTCTCGGAGCTTGATATCCGGTTCCATGTTAATCCTGCCGTCGTCTTCCAGTACGCCGATCTTGTCACCTTCTGCACTGAACACCACAGCTACAGGCTCCTGAAACAACGGCTTGCGTACAAACCTCAGTTGCCAGCCGAAGCGTTCCAACTGATGCAGTGCACGCATTTGCATTTCGTTCAGCACGTCTTCCAGGCGATCCGGAACCGGCTTGACGCCCTTGCGTTTTTCACTATCCATGCCATCCGCCCTTTGCTTTCCAACCACTTTGAATCCGAACCATACCGTTTACGTCAAGGGCGCGCGATCGATCAACCGGCCCCAGAGGCAAGTGAATGTTGTTACTCGATTAACGTTTAGTCAATCCTGATACCGAAATAAGTGATGACGAGTTCTTCATCACCTGTATTCTTCACTTCGTGTTTTTCCTGCGCTTCAAGCAGCGCACACACACCCGGCAGCAACATGAAAATCTTACCATCTATCCGTATTTCCCCTTCACCGGATTGGACAAAAAAGACTTCCCCCATATCTTTATGCCGATGGACTTGTGCAGTTTCACCGGCCGGAAAAACCGCTCATGAAAAATTTACAAGGTTACCGAGTTCACCCGGTGTAATCATGACCCGCTTTTTTATGTTGGGGTTATGGGATACCTGCTGGTCAGGTAACCCGGTCAGTGACACAATTTTCATCGTCGTGTTCCTGTTTAGTGGCTACTCATTGGTCTGGCTCGATACCAGCAGACGCAGAGATGCCGGCCGTCGCCGCGATGTCGTGGCCATGATACCATTCCTACAGAATACGCCTTAAGTCACCGGGTTCGAGCAGCGCACCGGCGACGAAACGCGCATAGTCGTCACGCACTGATTTATGGATAAACCGGAACCAGGCAACCACCCCTAGACCGAGCAAT
>JBDNAP010000561.1:0-4542 GCA_039768325.1 Thiogranum sp. | reverse complement strand
GATGGATCAGTGTCGGACGCCTGGATTTCAACACCTCCGGCCTGTTGCTGTTCACCACTGACGGGGAACTGGCACACCGCCTGATGCATCCCGCGCAGGAAATCGAACGCGAATATGCCGTCCGGCTGCTCGGCACAGTGGATTTACCCATGCTGGAACGCCTGATCCAGGGGGTTGAGCTGGAAGACGGTTTTGCCCGTTTCAGCGCCATCGAGGAGTCCGGTGGTGGCGGTGCGAACCGCTGGTACCACGTCATCATCAAAGAGGGCCGCAATCGCGAAGTGCGCCGCCTGTGGGAATCACAGGGGGTTAAGGTGAGCCGTCTCGCCCGCGTACGCTACGGGCCGGTCATCCTCGAGCGAAAACTGCGGCCCGGTAAGCACCGTCCGTTGACGTTCGGGGAACAGAAACAGCTCTACCAGGCGGCAGGTTTGCAGCCACCGAAGGTAAAGTAATGAGTGCTTAGGTTAGCCGCCGCAAGTTTGCGGAACCGTCGGCCGCATGGACGCGGCCGTCGAGCGTACAGGGAAGTATTTACAGCGTGTTCCGCAAACTTGCGGCGGCTAACGTAGGCACCCACCAGGTTAGGGGATCAATACCAGTTTACCGCGGGTATGCCCGGTTTCGATATGTTGATGTGCTCTGGCGGCCTGTTCAAGCGGCAGACTCTGACTGACTTCGATGGTCAGTTTGCCGGCGTCAGCCAATGCCGCGCAGTGATCCAGAATGTCCCCCTGATGGGCGCGCGCCACGGGTAAGTGCTCCAGCATGGGTGTCAGCATCAACTCGAAGCCGATGCGCAAGTTGCGGTTGCGGGCTTCTTTCCAGGCAATATCGGTACCCGGATCGAGCAGGGTGATCAGGCTGCCATAGTGAGCCATTGCCCTGAACGTATCCTGAAAAACCGTGCCACCCATGATATCGAGTGCGACATCCACACCCCGACCTTTTGTCCACTCCAGTACAGCGTCGGCAAAATTCTCATGACGATAGTCGATTACCTTATCGGCACCCAGCGCTAACGTGAAGCGGGTACTTTCTTCGCTGCCCACGGTTGTGCAAACGCTGGCGCCGGCATTCTTTGCCAGTTGAATGGCGACATGTCCGACACCACCGGCACCACCGTGGACCAGTACGGTCTGGCCGGCCTTGAGGCTGGCCCTGTCAAACAGGGCCTCCCAGGCGGTAATCAACGTCAGGGGTGCGGCCGCCGCCTGTGCAAAGCTGAACGATGCCGGTTTTTTTCGTGCAATCTGTTCATTGACAACGGTGAATTCGGCATAGTTGCCCTGTTCCCTGCCCAGTCCACCGTGACACAACCAGACTTCGTCACCCGGTTGCAGTGATGTCACACGGTTACCAATGGCCTCGACGGTGCCGGCAGCGTCGCAACCCAGTACCGCAGGCAGTGCATTGTCAAAAAACAGGCCGCGGCTGCGCAACTTTGTGTCAATGGGGTTGACGCCTGCCGCATGCACACGAATCCGAAGTTCATCGTCGCCGGGTACCGGTGTCGGAAGTTCCACCGTTGCCAGGACCTCGGGGCCGCCAACGGCTGTCATGTGGATGGCTTTCACGTTAGCTTACCTTTGCTGCAAGGCTGACGCCGAATAGTGACAAATTCAAGCGCTGAAGTCATGCTACGTACCTCGCAGGATAAGGGGTTTATCAAGATGCCGCGAAAGACATTCGATCGCAAGGAAGTTGCGCTGCGGTGGCGCCGAACCAAGATCATTACCACACTGGGTCCCGCTTCCAGCTCGGCGGCCATGATTGAAAAACTGATCGACTCCGGTGTTGACGTCGTGCGGGTCAATATGTCGCACGGCGACCACGAGACCCACCGCAAAACGGTGCAGCGGGTACGGCGTGCCGCCAAACGGGCAGGCCGGCATATTGGCATTCTGATGGATTTGTGCGGCCCCAAGATTCGTGTGGGCCGCTTTGGGAGTGGCAGTATCGAACTCGGGACTGGTGAGTCGGTGACCGTGACGACACGGCCGCTTTGCGGATCTGACGGCCTCATTCCCTCGCAGTATCGCAGTCTGCACAAGGACGTCAGGGCAGGGGAACGAATCCTGCTCGATGACGGCAATCTGGAGTTGCGTGTGCAAAGCGTTGATGGCACCGAGGTCACATGCAGGGTCATTGAAGGCGGCGTCCTCTCCAGTCACAAGGGTATGAACCTGCCCAATTCGCAGCTATCTACGCCAGCCCTGACCGCTAAAGACCGCAAAGATGTAGAGCTGGCGGTTGAACTGCAGGTGGATTTCGTGGCACTCAGCTTTGTCAGGTCGGCAAAAGATGTTCAGCAGTTAAGGCGTTACATGAAACGCCTGGGTGGTAGTATTCCTGTTATCAGCAAAATTGAACGACCGGAAGCGGTCGAGGCGATTGATGCCATAATGGCGATGTCCTACGGCATAATGATCGCGCGTGGCGACCTGGGTATAGAACTCCCTGCAGAGAAAGTGCCCCTGATACAACGGGATTTGATCCATAAAGCCCGTCAGAGAGGTATCCCGGTTATTGTCGCAACCCAGATGCTGGAGTCCATGATGACCCATTCGCGGCCGACTCGCGCGGAAGTCACCGATGTCGCGGGCGCCGCCTTGTTGAGTGCCGATGCGGCTATGCTGTCGGGCGAAACAGCCGCCGGGAAATACCCCCTGCAGGCGGTACAGACCATGGATCGTGTGCTGCGCGAGGTGGAACGTCACCAGTGGCAGGAAGGCCGGTTTGTCATCGAGCCCATCGCCGATCGCCGCAGCAAAGCACACTTTGTGCGTGAGTCGATGGCGCACGCGGCGGTTCAGCTGGCCCATGACCTGGAGCTGGAAGCCATTATTGTTCCTACCCATAGCGGTAATACGGCGCGGATCATGGCCTCGCACCGACCTCTGGCGCTCGCTGTAGGCGCCTGTTCCGATGAGCGGATTTGCCGGCAGATGACCCTGCACTGGGGCATTGTGCCGGTGAAAATCGGACACGCCGAAGCCCGAAACTGGCGCCGGATCTGCAGCCGCATTGCCGAGCAGTCTCACCTGGGGAAGGTGGGACATGAGGTGTTGCTGGTGTCAGGATTCAGCGATGATCCCGGCAAGGATGAGCCCGTCATGAAGCTTCTGCATTTGTAGACCGGCTGCCTATGAGTATCCTCTGGGAAAAGGACGTCGGTTCTACAAACTACCAGTTGCGCCAGGCCGGAAACTCGTTGCGCTTGTATACCAACGGGGTATTTCACAGTCAGTACAACCCCGGCCGACCGGTTACCGGCAGTGTCTGGGATCTGCTGTTCCTGCCGGCGTTTTTCTATCCGCCGGGCAGCATTCGCCGGGTTCTGGTGCTGGGTGTCGGTGGCGGTGCCGTGATTCAGCAGTTACGCCGCTTTGTTCAACCGGACAGTGTTGTGGGTGTTGAATTGAATGCCACTCATCTCTACCTCGCCAAACGATTCTTCGGTGTCAGCGGGAACGATGTGGAGCTGGTCAGGGCCGACGCCGTCGACTGGGTAAAACAGTATCGGGGACCGGCGTTTGATATCATCATCGACGATTTGTTCGGTCACGTCGATGGTGAAACGCAACGCAGCGTGTTCGCTGACCGGAGCTGGGTATCATCCCTGACCCGCTGCCTGTCCAGCGACGGCATGATTGTCTGTAATTTCACCAGCCGACTGGAACTCATGGTGTCCGCGTACCTCAGTCACAGCACGTTGCGCAGCGGTTTCAGCTCGGCTTTTTGTCTTGCTACAGCGCAGAATTACAATGCCGTCGGGGCGTTTCTCAAAAGGCCCGCGACTACCCGGCAGTTGCGCGATCGACTGAAAAGGATTCCGCAGCTCGACACGCGCCGGCCGTCTTCGCGCTTGAGTTACAGCATCCGTACCTTGTCGATCTGATATACAATGGCGAAGATCGAGTAAGCGCGGCAAACCTTCATGAGCGGAAAGCAATACAGCAGGCAGGATCTGCACCTGGAAACCGCCAGGATCAACTGGCAGGAGCTGGAAACGCATTTTGCCCGCGGTGTAGTTATCCGGGTGGACAGTGATCTGGATCTGCTTGAAGTGGCCCGCTGTTTCGCCAACGATGACAAGCCGGCGGTCGAGGACTGGATCAATAATGGTAAAGTGCAACACCTTGGCATGCAGGAAGCCAAAGACTGGGGTGGGCGAGACCCTGAACTCTGGGCTGTGGTGGTGGCCCCCTGGGTGGTAGTACAGGAGAGAAAGAATTGAGCGGATCTGTCTTACTCGGCAAGCTGTTGCCCGGCTTTGTACTGGTGATGGGGCTGGCTTCCTGCACTGCACTGACCAGCAAGCCGGAGTCACCCAGGGTTACGCTGGTCGGGCTCAAGTTGATCTCGGCGGAGTTGCTGGAGCAGCGCTACCAGGTCAATTTGCGGGTCATGAATCCGAATGCCTTTGAATTACCTGTGCGTGGTATCGACTTTCGGCTCGATATCAATGGGCAGGCTTTTGCCGATGGTGTCAGCAATCAAGCGGTCGATGTCCCGGCTTATGGAGAAAACATTATCGAG
>JBDNAP010000560.1:0-4169 GCA_039768325.1 Thiogranum sp. | reverse complement strand
AGTGACAGGCGGCGCAACAGCATCGGGGCTCAGGCGACAGACTGGGGGGCTTGCGGCACCAGTGCATGAAGTTTACGGCTCAGTTCGCGTCCGTAATCGAGACGGTCCGGTTGTGAGAGGCTGGCTTTGGTGGTCAGGAATTCATTGAACAGCAGTGGATACTTCCATTCTTCCAGAATCTCGTAGAGTGCTTCATCCAGGTGATCCAGCTGATCGTCAAGTTCGACCAGCAGGACATCGATACTGTCCGGAGACAGGGCCTGGAGATCACTGGCGGTGAGCGGTACAGTGGTAACGACGTTTATATTAAATCCGCTCAGCAGGCGTGACAGGTACCTGCGGAGCAGTTCTGATTCTGCAGCGATGGCGATACGCAGCGGACGCCGCTCGGCGGCCAGGCTGGGTGTGCTCTCTTTACCACTTTCCATCGTGGCGGAAGACGGCGTTCCTGTCGGCGGTGCCATTGTAGGGACGGTCTCCAGGCGGCTATCAATCGTCCCAAAATTTGGCGTTTTCACGCAGGTTTCTATTCCTTCCGGTACTGCCGGGGCGGTCTCCTCATCGCGATCAGTCTCCTTCATAGCAGCCTGGCCCTGGAACAGTCCGCCCTTTTGCTTGTCCAGCGCAACATCCCTGATCAGTGCCGCATCGACTGTTTCCCGTTGTTCCGCATAGCCATATACCAGCGCGGTATCACACAGCAGGTTGATCAGTCTGGGTACACCACCGGTAAAACGATACACCTGCTGGCAGGACTGGTCGGAAAAGAGCCCCACCTGGCCACCAGCGGTTACGCAGCGGTGGCGGATATAGTCGCCGGTTTCCTTCTCGCTCAAGGGTTCGAGGTGGTAATCCACGCCGATGCGCTGGGCAAACTGCACCAGGTCGGGACGCCGCAGGGTTTCCCGCAGTTCACGCTGACCAATGAGCATGATCTGCAAGACCTGATCCTTGTCGGCGTTAACGTTGGACAGCATGCGCAATTCTTCCAGCGTTTCTGCAGACATATTCTGGGCTTCATCGATAATCAGCAGGGTGCGCCGGCCGCGGGCGTATTCCTGAATGATGAAATCCATGAAATCCTGGTACAGTTCAACCTTGTTCCTGCCCCGGTGGGGCAGGTCGAAGGCCAGGGCGATCCACTTCATGAGATCACCAAAGGCTTGGTGGGTATTGGAAATCAGCCCGACTTTAATGGTGGGATCGATACTGTTCAGCAACTGGCGGATCAGCGTGGTCTTGCCGGTACCGATATCGCCACTGATAACGGTGAAGCCGGCCTGGTTCATCAGGCCGTATTCCAGCAGCGTCAAGGCCAGGCGGTGTTTGCCGCTCAGGTACAGGAAACCGCAGTCAGGCAGCAGTGAGAAGGGTTTCTCGCGGAATCCATAGAAGCTTTCGTACATTGATGCCGCCCTGTTGTTATTTACTTAGCGATTGCCGGCCTTATTCAATACCGTACCCAGTACGTTGGTGCCTGATAACAGATCCATAGCGCGTTCAATTTCCTTACGCTTGGTTTTGCCTTCCTCGACCACCAGCAGGGTGGCGTCAACGTAGGGTGCGAACGCCATGGCGTCGGCTGCATTGAGAACCGGTGGCAGGTCGAATATGACAATACGGCTGGCGTAGCGGTTTTTCATTTCCTCAACCAGCCGGCTCATTTTGGGCGAGTTGAGCATTTCCGCCGAGTTCAACATGGCGTGACCGCCCGGCAGTATGGTCAGATAGTCAATGCCCCGGGGGTGGACAAAAAGTTCGGTGAGCGGTGTATCCTTATTCAGATAATCACTCAAACCCGGACTGCCGGGCAGGCCCAGGTGTTCGTGCAGGCTGGGGTGGCGCAGATTGGCATCCACCAGCAGCACGGTATAATCCAACTCCATGGCCAGACTGACCGCCAGGTTAAGGGCGGTCAGGGTCTTACCCTCACCGGTACCGGGGCTGGTGACGGCGAGCACGTTCCAGTTATTTTCATTCAGCCGCTGCAAGACCTGGGTACGCAGCATCTTGTAAGCATCCGTAAAAGCACAGGGATCAAAGCCGGTGACCACGCGTTTGGCGCGCAGATCCGCTGCAGACACCTCGATATGGCGGGTCTGTGAATAGGCGACCTGTTCAACAGGGGTTTCTGTGCCTGCCGCTTCAGGCCCACTATCAACCGTGACGGGTGCCGGTTGTCCTGCCCGTTCTGCACGCGCGCGTTCCAGGGCCTGTTTTATGCGTTCCATTGTTCTGTACCTACTTTTCTCGTTCAGGACTCAGGTATTGATGACCACGTCCGCTTTTCTCAGCGCCTTGTACCAGAGCACATCGAGCGGGGTCCAGAAGTAATGCAGCATGGCAATTACCAGAATAATGGCGGCCGCCGCAGCCGTGACTTTTGTTGCCAGGCGGCGCTTGCGTCTGCTGGCCTCGGTGTCTGTTTCCAGATACGGAATCACGGCCAATGGCGCTGCGCCGAGCGTAAAGGCCAATGACTTACCGCCATGCACCGCGTCATCCAGGCTTTCCGCGACCGCCGCATAACCGATGCCACACCCCAGTGCCAGTACGAAACTAAGGAACAGGATGGCCGGGCGGTTGGGGCTGACGGGTTCTTCGGGAAGAATCGGCGGTTCGACAATCACGAAGCGTTCGCCCTTGCTGTCCTGCTCCAGCTGCTGGGCGATTTGTGCAGACACTTCCTTGGCGCGCACATTCTGGTATTCGTCAATGGCGTTTTGCAGATTACGCGCCAGGGTACGGTATTCACGCTCGACTTGCGGCGTTTCTACCATACGCTGCTCGTACTCCGCGAGTTTCTCCCTGAGCCGCTGCTGTTTATCCTGCAGCGAGACGATCTCTGTGTCCGCGGCCTCGATCTGGGCGGCCAGCTGGATGTAAGCCGGATTGTCCGGGTTATCGGCGGCGGCAGAGGCCAGCGAGGATGTCTTTGGCGTACTCGACACCGAGTCCTCCAGCGCCTTGATCTGTTGCTCGAGCTTCACAACATCCGGGTGCTGTTCTGCATATTTCTTACGCAGCGTGGCCAGTTCGCTGCGCAGGGCTTCGATCTGTCTCAGTTGCTCGGCCGAGCTGTCGACGTAACCGGTTTCCTGTTCCAGGCCCTCGATTTCGCGCTTTGTGCGGATCACGTCCGGGTGTTCCGCCGAATAACGCGCCAGCAGCCTCAGATACTCGGTGCGCAACCCCTGCAGTCGCGTCGCGGGATCCAATGAGATATCGACACCGTAAGGTTTCAGTTGCGCCAGTTGACCCAGCAGGTAGATACGGGTTTGTTGCTGTGAACGGATCTGGCTGTCGATATCGGAAATCTCGCGTTCCGTGCGCTCCATAATCTGCTGGTTGATCTGCGAGAGTTCCGGCAGGGTGTTGACGTGCTGTTCCTTGAATGCGGCCATTTTTTCTTCCAGCACGCTGATTTTCCGGCTTAGACGTTCAGACTCATCGCTCAGAAACGCGAACGTTTCGCTGGCTTTCTCGGAGCGTTCCTTGAGGTTTTCTTTCAGATACAGGCTCATCAGCTCATTGGCGACTTTTTGCACCTGGCCTGGACTTTCACCGGAATAACTCAGCTTAAAGGCAATCGTTGCGGACGTCGGCCGGCCTGAGCGCGGGTCCACGACAGAGGCTTCGATCATGTTGAGACCGATGTTTTCGCGCATTTCCTGAATAATTTCTTCGGTCGTGAGGCGTTTTCGCTCCTCTTCGTAAAGCTTGTATTGCTTGATGATTTCCATCAGGTTGGGGCGCGCCATCACCCTCTGGCTGATTTGCTGGATGCGCTGCGAGGCAAAGCTGGTGACCGTGGACTGGACCAGTTCCGGCGGAATGTCCTGTTCCTGGATGAGGATGGTTGCCGAAGACCTGTAGGTGGCCGGCCATAGCAGGGCGGCTACCGCGCCCATTGCAAAAACCGTAGCAGCAATAAAAAAAATGCTTAAACGGCGCCGTCTGAATGCACCCAGGTAATCTGAAAAATCGAGTGTCTGCTCTTCCATTACTTGCCCTTTCGCGCTCGGGGAACTGCACAACAGCGCGTGTGACCGACCCCCCGGTTCAGGCCACTAGCGGGAAATTGCAATTCTAGGCCACCTGTAGGTAAGCGTCAAATACGCGGCGTTTTGTGTCGCATCGTCGCTGGTATCGTCGAATGTCTGCTTTCT
>JBDNAP010000559.1:0-3967 GCA_039768325.1 Thiogranum sp. | reverse complement strand
GCTTTCTCTTCGAGGGGCGCTATCTCCTTGAGTTGCGCATTGGCAATCTGCTCCTGGTTCTTGCCAACACCCAGCACCAGCAGTTGCCAGGGTTTGCCAGCGAAATGGCTGTCAATATCTGCTTGGGAATCTGCACTAATACCGTCCGTGACAAGCAGCACAGTGCCCGGCACCTGATCATCCTTGAGCAACTTGTCGAGCAGGGGTAATGCCTTCTCAGGAAACTTGCCCTGCCGCGGCATCATTTTAGGCGTAACAGCCTTGAGATAGATCTTCAGGATGTCCGCATCGTTGGTCGGCGGCAACACCGTGTGTGCACTACCCGAAAATACGACGAGGCTATTTCTGCTATCGCTGCGTTTATCGAGCAAGTCCGAAATCTTCTGCTTGGAACGTTCCAGACGGCTTGGCTGAATATCCTCACTGAGCATTGACTGTGATACGTCAAGAACAACAACCAGCGAGGCCGCATCCCGGAGAAATGGCGAGGGCTGACGTGACCAGCTAGGTCCCATGAGCACGAGCACGAACAGGATCATGAGAAGTGTCAAAAGGGTGAATGGATTGAACCATCGGTTTCTGCTTCGCTGCACTACAAGGTGTTCGAGCAGGTGCGGAACAATTATCGAATGCCAACGCTTGCTCGACTGCCCCTTCCTGAACTGGAGAACAAGTAGTACAAGGATTGGTACTAGTGCCAATACCCACCCGGGACGCAGAAAATGAAACTGCCCGAAGGTAGAGAGGGAGAGCGTATCGATGAAGCTATCCAGCATTGGTTCGTCTCTCCCTGGCAAGCCGTGTAAAGGTGGTCAGAGTACCGTAGAGGATAAAAACCAGCAGGGCAAACCCAACCGGCAAATGATGCAGGCTCAACCTCGGCCTGTAACTGAGTGCCTCAAACTTTTCAGGTTCTAGATCAGCGATCTGGCGATACGCCTCCCCGAGTTGATTCCTGTCGAGTGCCGTGAAGTTACGTCCACCGGTTAGCTCAGCGACACGCTCGAGCGTTTTGACGTCCAGCGCTTTCTCACCTGTGGTAAGGGGATCACCAATCGCAATGGTGTAAATCTTGATGCCATAGCTGTTGGCCACCTTCGCTGCATCAACCGGTGGAACCTTGCTACCTGAATCATTGCCGTCCGTCAGCATAATCAGGACCCGGTTCTCTGTCTCGCTCTCTTCAAATAATTTTATCGCCAGTCCGATGGCATCTCCGAAAACCGTGCTGGGACCTGCCATGCCGATCTCTGTCTCGTTGAGCAGGGCCAGCCATGTTTCGTGATCCTCGGTAAAGGGAACCTGTAGATAGGGAGCCGCACCGAAAACAATCAATCCCAGCCTATCGTGCTCTCTTTGTTCCGAGAGTTCTGAAAGAACGTTCTTTACTGCAACTAGGCGATCAACTTTATCTCCTTCGGGTGTTTCAAAATCCTCTTCTTCCATGGAACCCGACAGGTCGACTGCAACCATCAGGTCACGACCAGACTTGATTTTCTCCACAGGGTCTCCAACCCATTGGGGCTTTGCGATGGCTAACAGGATACAAATCCACGCCAGTACAACCAGCAGTTTCTGCACATAGGACCGTTCAAGCACGCGTGCCCCCTTTTGTGGTTTTTCACCGCTCAGTTCACGCAGTTTTTCAAAAAATGGCACACGAACAGATTGACTGGTCTGCCTGAATGCAGGTAACAGGCGCATGATCAAAGGCAACGGCAGTAACAGCAACCACCATGGATAGGCAAACTCAATCATGACTCTGTCTCTTGTGCGTGCTTAACAGGAAGTGGATGCTGCTTGAGCCAGGCATGGACTTGCTCAAATAGATGATTAATCTCATTTTCAGCCAGACTATTTTTGCCTGATCGGTATACTGCAACGCCTAAAAACTGCTTGCTACTTGAATCAAAAAGGGTTTTTCCCGCTGCCCGGTTTAGGTAGTCATACCAATCAGATCCGGTCAGGGTTGCGATTTCTGTGCGTGGGTAAATCTGTAGTGCTGTCGCCTTGATAAGAGTTGCAAGGTCCAACAGAAGATCCGGCGATGATTTATCTTTCTCTCTTAGCAGTGCCAACTCCTGCAAAGCGGCACGACGATAGCGATTCTGCCACCAGCGCCTGCCCAGTCTGTAGATTGCGAACAGCAACACTGCCAGCAATACTAAACCGACATATTTCCAACCCGGTGCAGACGGCCAGAGTTCGACTGGCGGTGGTAGCTGAACCTCATCAATACCGTATAGCAACCGGTTTCCAAAATTCTGGGAACTGGGAATCGAACCAGCCACTAGCGCCCTCCTCCGAGATGCTTTCGCAGCTGCTCAAAGACCGGTTTTTCGGTACTTATGGGAAGTACCGGGACATCATGCTTGCGCAGCTCCTGCTGTAATTCCTTAAACGAGGATTTCGTCTGTTCACTAAACCTTTCCGATAAGCCGCCCTGTTTCGTGTTTATCTCCAGCTGGTATTGACCATCCCCCACGACAAGCCGGCTGGCTTGCGAGATATCAGCCTCCAGAGGATCGTAAACGAGACCGGCAATCACGTCATTATGTCGGGCAATGCGTTTCAGGCTCGAAAGAGCCGCAGTATCCCAGCCGCTGAAATCTGAA
This sequence comes from Thiogranum sp., assembly GCA_039768325.1. Classification (GTDB taxonomy): domain Bacteria; phylum Pseudomonadota; class Gammaproteobacteria; order DSM-19610; family DSM-19610; genus Thiogranum. The sequence goes on along the minus strand of JBDNAP010000559.1, from coordinate 1,352 downwards.
ATCAGCACAACAAGATAGTCGTGTCCCACGAGCCTCTTGGTTACCTCGAGAACCTGCTTCAGAGAGACAGGTTCTGCGTTCTCCATTGGAACCTTTTTCTCTCCGATCGACAAGGCATGATTGAATTTCTTGATGCGGGAAAATAGATGCAGCAGACGATCCATATTACGCGACGGCTTGTACTCCTCGACCGACTGATCATTGAACAGTACGGCACCTACCCTGTCACCAACATCCAGAACCCGCCATGCTGCTACAGCGGCTAGCTCTGCAGCTATCACTGATTTCATTTTCCACTTACTACCGAAAAACATAGATTGTCGCTGATCGATTAACATCATAACCGGTCGATCTTTCTCTTCAGCATAGACACGCACATGGGGTTTACGGGTTCTGTTGGTAACACGCCAATCCATGGTGCGGATATCATCTCCCGGCCTGTAACCACGAAGTTCAATAAAATCCAGTCCACGCCCCCGGAGTTTCGAGCGTTTCCTGCCGGTCAGAAGGCTTTGAATAGGTTGTTTTGGGAGAAACGAGAATCCGCGAGCCTGATAACGCAGACGAACCAACTTGGCGATGGAGACATAAATACGTTCATCCAGTTCACCATCCTTCTTTCTTTTGTTGCTTGATGAGACCAAAACAATGACCTCAGGCTACTGCCACTTGCTTTACGAGCTCCTCAATGACGTCATCTGGCGTCACACCATCAGCAAGCGCATCATAGGTCAAGATCAGGCGGTGTCGCAGCACACTGTGAACAACAGCGCGTACGTCGTCTGGATCGACATAATCCTTCCCGCTGAGCCATGCCTGCGCCCTTGAACATTTGTCCAGGGTAATACTGGCGCGTGGACTGGAGCCGATATTGATCCATTCCGACAGTGTTGAATCCTCATAACGTTCTGGCTGACGTGTCGCCATTACCAGATTGACAATGTAGCGTTCCACGCTCTCACTGATGTGCAGCGAGAGAATCTCGTCACGTGCCTTGAAAATCACTTCCTGGTTGATCGCGTCATTCTTTACATTGCCAGGCTTTTCCTCACCACGAACCAGGCGAATTATCGACAGCTCGGCATCATCCTGTGGATAGTCGATATTGATCTTCATAGCGAAACGATCCATCTGCGCTTCTGGCAGCGGATAGGTGCCTTCCTGCTCAATAGGATTCTGCGTTGCGAGTACCATAAACAGATCCGGAAGCTTGTAGGTCTTGCCTGCTACAGTGATCTGGCGTTCTTCCATCGCTTCAAGCAATGCTGACTGAACCTTTGCAGGAGCCCGGTTGATCTCGTCGGCGAGCACCAGGTTATTAAAGATCGGCCCTTCCTGAAAACTCAGCACCG
>JBDNAP010000558.1:0-6751 GCA_039768325.1 Thiogranum sp. | reverse complement strand
TGCAGAACGAAGTGGCGCCACTGGCCAGCTCGGGTTTTTTCGGCATGAATGTGAGTGTGATCCAGGCACAGCTCCAGGATCTGCCCTGGGTCGAACAGGTGTCGGTGCGACGTGTGTGGCCGGATCAATTGAGCATTGTGGTAAAGGAACAGCAGCCGGTCGCTTACTGGGGTGAAAAAGGTTTTCTCAATCCACGCGCCCAGGTTTTCGAACCGGAACAGCCCGTGGATTTACCGGCTTTACCACGCTTCGAAGGCCCTGATGGTTACGAACAGCGGGTGTTGCTTATGTACCGGCAACTGCAGGGCATGCTGAAACCTTTGCAGTTGAGTGTTGGCAGTCTGCGACTGGATGCGCGGCGTACCTGGCGTGTGCAGTTGAGTAATGACCTGACAGTTGAAATTGGTCGCAGTAATCCAGTGGATCGAATTGCGCGTTTTGTTCGTGTATACCCCGCGATTCTTGCGGCAGGGGCTGGCCAGATGATGTCAGTGGATCTTCGCTACAGCAATGGTTTTGCGGTCCGCAGGCAGCAGATTGATACAAAAGCTGAGAGCACCGGTTGATGTCGAAGAAACCCGAAAAAAACATGATTGTCGGTCTGGATATTGGCACCTCCAAGGTGGTCGCCATCGTGGGTGAAGTCTCGCCGGACGGAGATATCGAAATCATCGGTCTCGGGTCGCACCCATCCAAAGGGCTGAAAAAGGGTGTTGTTGTAAACATTGAATCAACCGTGCATTCGATCCAGCGCGCTGTAGAAGAAGCGGAGTTGATGGCGGGTTGCCAGATTCATTCGGTGTATGCCGGTATTGCCGGCAGTCATATTCGCAGCCTGAATTCACATGGCATTGTAGCGATTCGTGATCGCGAAGTGATGCCGAACGATGTCGAGCGAGTCATTGACGCCGCACGCGCCGTGGCGATTCCGGCCGATCAGAAGATTTTGCACATCCTGCCCCAGGAGTTTGTTATCGACGATCAGGATGGTATCCGTGAACCAGTGGGTATGTGCGGAGTGCGTCTGGAAGCCAAGGTGCACATGGTAACCGGTGCGGTAAGCGCGGCGCAGAACATCATAAAGTGTGTACGCCGCTGCGGGCTCGAAGTGGATGACATCATACTGGAACAGCTTGCCTCCAGTTACTCGGTGCTCACCGAAGATGAAAAGGATCTCGGTGTTTGCCTGGTGGATATTGGAGGCGGCACGACGGACATCGCCGTGTTCACGGAGGGTTCAATTCGTCATACCGCTGTAATACCGATAGCCGGTGACCAGGTGACCAATGACATCGCAGTGGCTTTGCGGACGCCAACCCAGTATGCCGAAGAGATAAAAATCAAGTATGCCTGTGCCTTGACCCAACTGGCCGCCAGCGATGAAAACATCGAGGTGCCCAGCGTCGGTGACCGTCCACCGCGCCGTCTGGCCAGGCAAACGCTTGCCGAGGTAATTGAGCCGCGTTACGAAGAACTGCTGACATTGATACAGGCAGAGCTTCGTCGTAGTGGATTTGAAGACCTGATTGCGGCCGGCATCGTGTTGACGGGGGGTAGTTCGAAAATTGAAGGTCTGGTGGACCTGGCGGAAGAGGTGTTTCACATGCCGGTGCGCCTGGGTATTCCGCAGAGCGTTGTGGGTCTGGTGGATGTTGTACGTAACCCGATTTATGCAACGGGTGTGGGTTTGTTGTTGTTTGGTAACCAGAACCGTGCCCAACGGGATTTTGATGCAGATTTTGGGCGTGGGGTACGGGGGGTTTGGGCAAGGATGAAGAGTTGGTTTCAGGGGAATTTCTAGATGGCAGGTGGATTTCGGGATGTTTCGGGTAGTTACGGGTTGTTTCGAGTTATTGAATTGCTGATTGAGAGAGAGGAGTTTCAACATGTTTGAGTTAATGGATTCATACAGTCAAAACGCGATCATAAAGGTGCTCGGGGTTGGCGGTGGTGGGGGCAATGCCGTACAGCACATGGTCGATGCCGAGATCGAGGGTGTCGAGTTCGTTTGTGCCAACACCGACGCACAGGCACTCACCAACATGAATGCGCGCACTACCCTGCAGCTGGGCAGTGGAATCACCAAAGGGCTGGGTGCCGGTGCCAATCCGGATATCGGTCGCCAGGCAGCGATGGAAGATCGTGACCGTATCCAGGAAGTGATCGAAGGGTCGGATATGCTGTTCATTACTGCCGGCATGGGTGGCGGAACCGGTACCGGCGCAGCACCGGTTGTTGCGCAGGTTGCCAAGGAACTGGGTATTCTGACGGTTGCCGTTGTGACCAAACCTTTTCCGTTCGAGGGTGGTAAGCGTTTGGCCGCTGCCGATCGCGGACTGGCAGAGCTTGGTCAGTATGTGGACTCGCTGATCACCATTCCGAATGAAAAGCTGCTTTCGGTACTGGGCAAGGACGTCAGCCTGTTGAATGCCTTCAAGGCGGCCAACAATGTTCTGCAAGGCGCCGTGCAGGGAATAGCCGAACTGATTACCCGTCCGGGTTTGATCAACGTCGACTTTGCCGATGTGCGTACTGTGATGTCTGAAATGGGCATGGCGATGATGGGTTCAGGTGTGTCTTCCGGCCAGGACCGGGCCCGCGAAGCCGCTGAAGCGGCGGTTAACAGTCCACTGCTGGAAGATATCGACCTGATGGGGGCGAACGGGATTCTGGTTAACGTGACCGCCGGTCTGGACCTGGCAATTGGTGAGTTCGAAGAGGTCGGTAACACAGTCAAGGAGTTTGCCTCACGCGACGCCACCGTTGTGGTAGGCACGGTTATCGATCCGGAGATGCACGATGAATTGCGTGTCACGGTTGTTGCTACCGGACTGGCCTCGCAATTGGAGACGAAGCAGGAAAAGCCGGAGCCGGTGAAACTGGTCCAGCGTAAAAAGACCGGGGAAGTCGATTATACGGAGCTTGATCGGCCGGCAGTGATCCGCAGAAAGGCGTCGGGTGATCCAATGCCCCCACCCAAAGCCGCTGATGATATGGATTATCTGGATATTCCGGCATTCCTGCGGCGCCAGGCGGACTGATCCGTCGGCAGGATCCCAGCTGCCTGCGGGCTCGGGGGCTGGTGCAGGCTTGTCTGCGAACAGGGTTGACAATGGTCGGTGCGCTTCTTGTGAAGCCAGGGACGGCACTCGCGGACGGTTTTTTTCAGTCCGGACGATGAACTCCGGCCTGGAAGGGAAAATGTTGACGGATGGACCTGGTCGGGGCGCGTTGCTGTCTGCCCGATCAGGGTGGCATAATCGGCGGCCTGACCAATATTGCAGTCCCAACAGAGGCGGGTAAACACAGGCGCTGTATTCCCGCTGGTCGGCCGCGAAAGGGCCCTTTAAACTTCATGATTTATCAGAAAACTTTACGAATCACCGTGCGTGCAAAAGGGATCGGGCTTCATAGCTGAGAGCAGGTCTTCCTGACTTTGCGGCCGGCACCTCCGGATAGCGGTATTATTTTCCGCCGCGTGGATCTTGATCCACCGGTTGAAATCGCGGCAAAACTGGCCAATGTTGGCGACACTCGACTATCCACGGCACTGGGCCGCAATGGGGTGCGAATATCCACGGTAGAACACCTGCTTTCCGCTTTTTCAGGCCTGGGAATCGATAATGCAATGGTCGATTTAACCGCCGCTGAAGTTCCCATTATGGATGGCAGTGCAGGCCCGTTTGTGTTCTTGATCCAGTCCGCCGGTGTAGAGCAACAGTATGCAGCAAAGCGGTTTCTGCGTATTCGGCGTACCATCGAGGTTAAAAAGGGCGACAAGTGGGCCCGTTTTACGCCGTATGAGGGGTTCAAGGTTGGCTTTACCATCGATTTCAATCACCCGATGTTCCGCGGCCGCAGCCGGCAGTCGGAAGTCGATTTCGGCAAAACCTCGTTTGTACGTGAAGTCAGTCGTGCGCGGACCTTCGGTTTTATGAAGGATATTGAAAAACTGCGCGAAAACCGGCTGGCACTTGGCGGTAGTCTGAATAATGCGATTGTGCTGGATGACTACCGGGTGGTTAACGACGATGGCCTGCGGTACCGGGACGAGTTTGTTAAACACAAGGTGCTGGATGCTGTGGGGGATCTGTATCTGCTGGGTTACAGTCTTATCGGTGCTTTCACCGGCTACAAATCCGGTCATGCACTGAATAACTGTCTGTTACGGGAACTGGTCCGGCAGCAGGATGCCTGGGAAATCGTTACTTTCGAGGATCAGGCCAGCCGCCCCGACTGGCTGTGTCAATCCGGAAGCGTCTGTCCAGCTTGATCCTGGATGTCTGAGGTGCTTGACCCCAAAGGGCATCAAGGCCCTTGGTGCACTTCGTGTAGTCCTTTAAAACTCACCCGGAATCGTCAAAAAAACCTCAGTATTCACGGGCTTTGGCCGCTAATCGGTACAAGGCTTCACGCAGTGCAGGGTGATTTACAGTCTGCGCAGTTTGCGCCAGCAGCGTACCGCTGGTCAGTGACAGCTTCGGTTGAGGTCGCCTAATCGATTGAATTTCAACTGTTTCTGGCTGGATTTGTATCTGTATGGTGCGCAGGTTCAAGGCAAACTGGTCTTTGAGTTGCCTGACAAGCTCAGGACCGGCAAATCTGAGGCGCGCTGCCCATGCTGATGAGGGCGCAGCAAGAATCAGGATTTCATTTTTCAGGTTCATGACTTTACAATGCGCAGCAACGTTGTCAGGTAATAACCCCAGCACGGCTTGTTCAAGACGCTGCAGCTTGCGGGCGCGCTCGAGCAGCGGCAGTCTGGCGCTATCCAGAATCTGGCAGCAGGAAACAGTTTTCTTCTGGCGCATAAAGCGTAAAATAAAATTGATTAGTGACCACAATAAATGAATTTCCTACTCTACACCACTACCTACGGCAGATCCGGCAGCATCCAGCTGAGTCGTCCCGGTTTCTGGGTGCCTGCGTTAGTGCTTATGTCTGCGCTGTTCGGGGCGGCAGGTGCACTGGGTTACTATCTTGGGGATAGCGAGGTTCGAGTCGTCAAGCAGCCGGTTGGAGAAGGGACGCACTGGTTGCTTGCATTGAACGAGCAAAAACAGGATCTGGCGCAAATGCGTGATGAAGCGCAACATCATCTAAACGCCTTAGCCGTGCGCATGGGGCAGATGCAGGCACAGATGCTGCGTGTTGAGGCGCTCGGACAGCGTGTTGCGCAAAAAGCCAAACTGGGTGAGTCTGAATTCGATTTTGACCAGCTGCCGGCCCAGGGTGGTCCTGTTGATTCTGCCGACACAGAGCCACTGAGTTCGCTGGATATCATGAAAGCGTTGGATGAGCTGGCGCTGCAGATCGATGACCGGCAGCGTAAGCTGGAAGTGCTGGAACAGGTGGTCAGTCAGCGTGAGCTGACACAGGCGGTATCCCCCGCCGGACGCCCGATCGGTGAAGGCTGGTTATCATCCTACTACGGAAAACGAACTGACCCGTTCAGCGGTCGCCAGGAAATGCACAAGGGTATTGATTTTGCCGGAAAGATGGGGTCTGAGATTCTGGCCACAGCGGCGGGAGTCGTGACCTGGGCGGGCAAACGCTATGGCTACGGCCTGCTGGTCGAGATCAATCATGGCAACGACCTGGTTACACGTTACGGCCATGCCCAGGAAATTCTAGTCAAGGTGGGTGACAGAGTGGAACCCGGACAGAAGATAGCCCTGATGGGCTCCAGCGGGCGGTCGACGGGCCCGCATGTACACTATGAAGTGTTGAAGAACGGCAAGCAGATAAACCCGACCAAATATGTCCGGGCCAGCCGCTAGACGCGAGGTGGACTGGCTGATTGTTGAAAAACCCACTGGTGGCACGATCAGTCCTTGTATCTCGCCCCAAATTACTCATCGACCAGCAGTCGGGGACAGATTTATATAAATCTGTCCCTGTTGCCGTTATGAGGTATCATCCCAGTTTTCCGATTGACGACTGAATTTATTACACACTCCAGACATCATGGTTAATTCCCTATTGCGCAAGGTCTTCGGTACCCGCAACGACCGAATTCTTAAGCGGCTTCAGAAAAATGTAAATAAAATCAATTTGCTTGAGGCGGATCTGGAGCGGCTCAGCGATCAGCAGCTGTGTGCCAAAACGGACGAGTTCCGCAAGCGCTACCAGGACGGGGAAACGCTGGACCAGTTATTGCCGGAGGCATTCGCGGTAGCGCGCGAGGGCTCGCGTCGTGCCCTGAACATGCGTCATTTCGATGTGCAGTTGATCGGCGGCATGGTGCTGCACGAGGGCAGGATTGCCGAGATGCGCACCGGTGAGGGCAAGACGCTGGTAGCCACCCTGTTCTGTTACCTGAACGCCCTGCCCGGTAAAGGTGTTCATGTCGTCACAGTCAATGATTATCTGGCTCGCCGTGATGCGGCCTGGATGGGCAAGCTGTATAACTTTCTGGGGCTGACGACCGGTGTGGTGGTGGCGGGCATGAGCCACGATGAAAAACAGCAGGCCTATAACGCCGATATCACCTACGGTACCAATAACGAATTCGGTTTTGACTATCTGCGCGACAATATGGCGTTCAGCATGGAGCAAAAAGTCCAGCGTGCATTGAATGCAGCGGTGGTCGACGAAGTCGATTCGATCCTGATTGACGAGGCGCGCACACCCTTGATTATCTCCGGTCCGACCGATGATAGTTCGGAGCTGTACCTGGTTATGAAAAAACTGGTACTTGAACTCGCCAGGCAGGAGGAGGAAGACGGGCCGGGTGATTACAGCATCGACG
>JBDNAP010000557.1:0-7156 GCA_039768325.1 Thiogranum sp. | reverse complement strand
CTTCCACCATACACTGCTTCAAATCCGGCGCTTCAAGTGCAACTTTTTGCAACAGGTCCCGTTCTGTCAGGATACCCGCCAGTGAGCCCTCTTCACTGGTGACCAGCAGGCAGCCGATATGGTGGTTGCGCATTAATTCAAGGGCCTCCGCCAGTGATGTGTGTGTTTCGACCGTCAAAGGTCGTATCGGTAGCAGGCAGGCGACCGGGTCTTCCATCAGGCTGCGTTCCACCGCGCTGGCGGCCTGTGGTACATCGTCCCGGGTCAGACTGCTGAGGCATTGTTCGCACTGGTCCGCACCAGGTAGATTCTGGTAGCCGCAATTCGGACATTTCATCGCTTATCTCCGTGGTGGCGTTCAGTCTACGGTCCAGGTCTCGCCCTGGCGGAACAGAGCGTCCAGCTCAGGCGGCCGCTGCGCCTGAGCGGCATGTACCTGCTGCATGAGCAGTTCGCTGTAGACGGGTTTGTGGACAGCACGGAACACACCGACCGGTGTGGGGAAATGCGGTGGACCCATACGCGAGAGGAAATAGGCCAGGGTCGGTTCAGTGGCGCATTCATCGTGGACCAGCAGTTGATCCTCTCCCACCGCTGCTACCTCGACCACCTCCGGCGTAAAGCCATTCAGGCGTATCCCTTTCTCCTGCTTCTTGCCAAAGCGCATGGGTTTGCCGTGCTCGAGATACAGCACCTGCTCCAGTCGCTTGTCCGGATCGCTCAGATGTGCCCAGGCACCATCGTTGAAGATGATGCAATTCTGGGCGATTTCCACCAGCGCTGCGCCACGGTGATCAGCTGCGCGTTTCAATACCCCGGACATATGTTTCTGGAATACGTCTACGGTTCGTGCAATGAAGCTGGCCTCGGAGCCGATCGCCACACCGATGGTGTTGACCGGGTTTTCAATGGACCCATCCGGACTGGATTGGGTTTTCGTCCCGAGTGGCGAGGTCGGGGAAACCTGACCTTTGGTCAAGCCGTAAACCTGATTATTGAACAGCAGAATGTTGATATCGACATTGCGTCGAAGAGCGTGGCTGAAGTGGTTGCCGCCGATAGCCAGACCGTCACCATCGCCGGTTATCACCCACACCTGGAGCTCGGGCCGTGCGCATTTGAGTCCCATGGCCAGTGTCGGCGCCCGCCCGTGGATGGCATGAACCCCATAGGTGTTCATGTAGTACGGGAAACGGCTGGAACAGCCGATACCCGAGATCATAACGATCTTCTCGCGGGGCACACCCAGTTCGGGCAGCATTTTCTGCATCTGCGCAAGAATGGCGTTGTTTCCGCAGCCCGGACACCAGCGCACATCCTGGTCCGACACAAAGTCCTTGCGGGTCAGCTTGTTTTCCTCGGGGGCAGTGTTCATGACAACAGCTCCTCGATTCTGGTTTCAATTTCAGCGATGGTGAACAGGCGTCCCTGCAGTTTCGAGAATGACACTGCGTCTACCAGGTAACGGGCACGAATCAGCAGGGCCAGCTGTCCGTCGTTCAGTTCTGGAATCAGTACCCTGTCGTAACGCTTCAGAATTTCGAACAGATCAGACGGGAAGGGGTTCAGATAGCGCAGGTGTACATGGGCCACGCCAAGACCCTTGTTGCGGGCCCGCTGTACCGCGGCGGTTATGGCGCCGTAGCTGCCGCCCCAGCCGAGTACCAGCAAGGCCGCCTGTTGGGGGCCATCGATCTCGATTGCCGGTAAGAAATCGGCAATGCGCGCCACCTTGTCAGCGCGTAGACGACACATCGCTTCGTGGTCTTGCGGTGCATAGCTGACACTGCCGCTGCCTGGATGTTTTTCCAGCCCACCCATGCGGTACTCCATGCCGGGTGTTCCGGGCAGTATCCAGGGTCGCGCGAGGGTCGAGGTGTCACGCGAGTACGGCTGACAGCTGCCGGCTTCAACGGGGTGTTGAACCTCAATGGGCGCGAGGTCATGCAGCGACGGAATGCGCCACGGTTCGCTGCCGTTTGCCAGGTAGCCCTCACTGAGGACGAACACCGGTGTGGTGTGCCGAACGGCAATACGAAACGCTTCGATGGCAACGGCAAAACAGTCGGCCGGACTGCTGGCTGCCAGCACCGGTATCGGACTTTCGCCATTGCGGCCGAACAGTGCCTGCAACAGGTCGGCCTGCTCGGTCTTGGTGGGCAAGCCCGTGGAAGGCCCGCCACGCTGAACATTCAGAATGACCAGCGGTAGTTCCAGCATAACCGCCAGATTGATCGCCTCGCTTTTGAGACAGACACCGGGGCCACTGGTGCCGGTAACGGCAAAAGCACCGCCATACGCTGCACCAATGGTCGAACCCATGGCCGCGATTTCGTCTTCGGCCTGTATGCTGCGAACGTCCAGATGTTTCCAGCGTGACAGATGGTGCAGGATCTCGGAGGCCGGCGTGATCGGGTAGCTGCTGTAAACCAGGGCCTTGTGCGCCAGCCGTGCCGCGCTCACCAGTCCCAGAGCCATGGCTTCGTTGCCGTTGATCATACGGTAGGTGCCCGCCTCGACGGTAGCCCGGGGAATGTTCCATTGCACGGCAAAGGCTTCGCTGGTCTCGCCGTAGTGATAGCCGGCCTGCAGGGCGCGCCGGTTGGCTTCCGCCACTGGCGGATGGCCGGCAAACTTGTTGTCGATCCAATTGAGACTCTGTTCGAGCGGGCGTGCATAGAGCCAGTACACCAGGCCCAGGGCGAAGAAATTCTTGCAGCGCCGTTTTGCCGCGTGTTTGAGATCCACCGCCTCCAGCGCCCTGACCGTCAGCGACGAAATCGGTACCGCGTGCAAACGATAGCTGGAGCCTAGCTGCGGATCATCCAGGGGATTTGTAGCGTAGTCGGCCTTGGCGAGATTGCGCTCGTTGAACGCATCCTGGTCGCTGATTATCACTCCGCCGGGTTTGAGCCGTGGCAGGTTCACCTTGAGGGAAGCCGGATTCATTGCCACCAGCACGTCCGGTTTGTCGCCGGGGGTATGGATTTCGTGATCGGAAAAGTGGACCTGGAATGCCGATACGCCGGCCAGAGAACCGGCGGGGGCGCGAATCTCCGAGGGGTAATCGGGCAGCGTGCTGACGTCGTTGCCATACACGGCGGAAGTGGTGCTCAACTGGGTGCCGCTCAGTTGCATGCCATCGCCCGAATCGCCGCAGAACAGCACGGTGACCTGTTGCAGCTCGTCGTGGCTTGTGACGCTGGCGCTCATCGACTGATATCCGCTGCGCTGGATACCGACCGCAATCTGGGTAACGGTCGTCGCACGGCTTCAGCCCCCTTCCGGCGTGCGGGCATGCTGTTCGGGGTCCGGAGGCAGGTTCAGCACATGGTTTGCGAAATGGTTGGCCATGAACTGGGCAATATCCTTGTGGCGTACACAGGCAACCGCGCGTCCCTGGCTGTCGAGTACCGGGACCTGTCGAAAACCGCCCTCGTGCATGCGTATAACTACCTGCCAGACTGGATCATTTTCAGCAACGGTGACCGGGTCGCGAGTCATGAAGTCGGAAACCGCCTGGGACAGCGCTGCGCTATCACCGATCACCGACAGAAGAACATCGCGTTCGGTAAAAATACCGCTCAGCCGATCCTGTGCCGTGATCAGCGCATAGCCCAGGCCGTGCTCGCGCATAGCGCGTATGGTATCTGCGACACTGTTCGATCCATCCAGCAGCAGCGGGGTTTGCAGTTCCAGGGCCAGCACTTCGACCTGTCGCAGGTTGAGTTCGAATTTCATAGGCTGCGTTCCCTGATTCAACATGGCTTAGTGTACGCCTTGGACCTGATGTTCGTCAGTACCCGCTTATCGCGATAGGCCGGCTGGTTTCTGTTATGCATAAGTACGTGAGGCAGGATAGCAAGTGACGCCCTGCGTCTGATACGTCAATGCAAAAAACCAAAGGCGGGGCTCTCAAAAGCGGGCAGTGGCATCGTAACGAAGGTGGAACACTCCAGGGGGTTCGAGCAGCGCCCTGCGGTTTCTACTGATACCAGGGGTAAAAATTTGGAAGGGTGGTAGTTTCCCGTGTCATTTGGACAGCAGGAAACTTGATCTCGATCATTGACATCGCACATTAGGCATTCAGGATGCGGTGATCAATGTTGAAATGTTCGTCTGTTGGTCTAATTTATTAATTAGAGAGGGAAAAATGTCGGGTTCAGTGGTTCACAGCCGATTTACCTGTCACGACACCTGAAGTGGCGGGGTTTGGCCATTTGACTATAAAGGAGGGTACGAGATGAGTGATCTAATGGTCGATGTCACTCTTCACATAGATGAAGATACAACGCATGATCAACGCGAAGAATTCCGTGATACTTTATTGGCCTTGGATGGTGTTATGGCTGCGGCATGCCATGACGAGAAACCACACCTGATGTTGATTGAGTACGACCCGGAGACTATTAAATCGATAGAGTTCGTCAATGCAGCCAAAAAGAGCGGGTTTCATGCCGAGTTAATCGGTTTCTGAATCCTTGCGAAGAGAATGCGTAAGTCGCACGTTGTTTGGTGTTCCTCAGGGGATGCTGTCGAGTGCGGTACTGGTAGATCGACGTAGCGGTGGTCCACCCGTGAGAAAAAAAAGTGGCATGCCATTTCATCGGGAAAAATGGCGAATCCCAAAGGGGTGAAAGTAGCCTTGTCAAAGATACCTCCGCTACCCGCTGATTTCCAAAGTGATTGGAGGTGAATCTCATGGACTCAACTAGTAACAGTAGCAGCACCTTTTTCACCAATCCCTGGTGGGCAATGGGCCAGCCCGTGGAAGGGCAATGTGGAACCTGTATCAATGAAACCGCCACAAGAGCCAGGGCCGGTCTTCTGAATGTGCTATCCGGAACCACGATTTTTATCATGTTGGCGGCCCCGGAACTTGACCCTATCAGATTTGTGGCGCCGTTCGTAATTTTCGATATGGTGGCGGGTGCTACCTTCGGATTGACGCCCTTCAGTCCAGCCGGCATTTTAGGCACTTTTATTACCAGGAAAATTCGACCTGTCTGGAAACCGATCAAACCAAAAAGGTTTGCCTGGACGCTGGGGGCCACACTGGGGGTCTGTTGTCTGACCTTCTGGGTGCTTGGCTGGCAGACGTGGATCATCGCTGTACTCGGCGTCTGTTTCATTCTGACCTGGCTTGAAGCGGTGCTCGGATTCTGCGTTGGGTGCTGGATGTATTCTCTGTTGGTTAAGTGTGAGGTGTGTGAGATGCATTGAGGGCTTAACAGCACATCGTTAAAATCTGTAACGGCCAGCAGATTGGTACTGAAACTATTGGTCTGCTTTGAACGTGAACCGGCCGTGCCGCGGGCTGTCAGTGGGGTTCCGGTTTATCCCTTTGGCGAGGTGGGTTCGGAGCAGGATCTGTCAATTAATACATCTGACTGAGAGAACGGGAGTGTCAACCATGTCCACCATAGAAAATAGCAACCAGGTTTTACTTCCGGAAATGACTCCTGAGGGCTTGAATCAGTGGTTCGACAAGAGATTCGCGCAAAGCATGGCCGAACATGAGGCCGGTAAAACACCCAAGCTCTCGATCATGGTAACAAAGGGTACACTCGACTGGGCGTATCCCTCCTTTATACTGGGCTCAACAGCGGCGGCAATGGGATGGGATACTACGCTGTTTTTCACCTTTTACGGGCTCGCAATGTTGAAAAAAGATTTCAAGCCGCATATCAGTCCACTGGGTAATCCGGCCATGCCAATGAAAATGCCATTCGGTCCCGGCTGGTTTCAGGATATCGAATGGAACATACCCAACCTGGTCATGGCGGGTGTCCCCGGTTTTGAATCGCTGGCGACATCATTAATGAAACAGACTCTCGATAACAAAGGTGTGGCCGATATCATCGAACTGCGCAGCCTGTGTGTTGATGCCGAGGTCAAACTGGTAGCCTGCCAGATGACCGTGGACCTGTTTGGCTGGAAGAAAGAGGAGTTTATTCCGGAGGTTGCAGAATGGGCAGGCGCAGCAAGCTATCTCAACAGCGCACAGGATGCCGACGTCACCCTGTTTATCTAGCCAGATAAACGAGCCAGGCACTGAGTTTGCCATTATCGGGTTCTTGTCCAGGGCTGTTCTAGACTATCCGAGCGGTAGATCTGTCCTGAAGCCGTTCAGGCGTGGCGGTGTTCCGGCACTTTCCTGCGTCTGGATATTCCAGTCAGTCCCAGCAGGGCGGAGCTGAAGAGCCAGATGCTCGGTGGGATAGGAACTGCTGCAGTTTCCAGTACCAGGTTCACCGAACCTAATTGACCTGAAGTACCGCTGAACAGGAATTCGTCTGCAGGTGAATCGAGTGAGCTTAGATAACCGCCAACGGTGAAAAAGCCGCCTATTGATGATGCAATATCAGAGATGGAATTCACGCCTGTGAAGCGCACATCAATGATTGCGTCAATGACTGTAGGTAAGCTGATGGTCGCTGAGCCGTAAAGGTTACCGTTTCGTAAATCGTTGAAAATGTCAATGCCGGCTGGGCTTCCGACGCTATGCCCTGACATAACCTCAGAGGCATTGGTTTCAACACTCATCACAGTCCACTGTTCAGTCGTGTCGCCACCGGAAAGACCACTCTGCAAACTTAATGTCGCGCCGCTTATAACTTCCCCTGCCTGTATGGTGACACTGCTTAAGTCGAATGCAAACCAGTTCCGGTGTTCAGTTCCACCCGATTCACCAGCCAGATAGTTATCGATAGAAGCCCTATGCAAGCCGTCGGAACGGTACCAGCCGCCATCGATGGCGCCAACATTGATTATCGCTGATGATGCCGACAGTGAAATAAAAGTAAACAGGCAGGCACAGGACGCGCCCAACAAACGTGTCTTCATAAACGTCTGCTCCGTAGTTCTTCCGGTGTTACTTCGGTCAGAACGTTGTTCTCATTCTTAACCGATATCTGTAGCGCATCAGCGGGGAGCGGCTATAACTGTAGGTTAAACTCCACCTTTGGATCATGCTTCGCCCCTCTCAATACCCCTGTTGTGCGCGCCCGCGATACTTGTGATTTGCTGACACTTCAACGTGAAACCCGCTGCCGTACTTGCCTCGGGCAGTCTAGCCGAGGTCGCAATCTTCTCCCAACAAGGCGGTGATATCCGTCGAACTCAGCAGGCTATCAAATCCGTTCGAGCTTGCGGG
>JBDNAP010000556.1:0-8416 GCA_039768325.1 Thiogranum sp. | reverse complement strand
TAGCCACAATGTGGGTAGCCGCCAACAGCTACTGGCCGAATAAATTCGGCCCTACAGAGGAAGAGCCGCCTTAACTTGGTGCCATTCGTCTATGATTAATTCACGTACCGTCATTCCGGCGAATGGCGGACAAAAGCGCGCAGCGAATCATCCAGGATTATCCTGTATCTGAATGCCGGAACAAGTCCGCCATGACGGATTGATCTGAGCTTTCATCAATTTATAAGGAGGACATGCAATGCAAAGCGGCGCAAGGCAGGGTATCACAGCGGTATTGTTCTGTTTCCTGGCGGCAAGTCAGAGCGTACATGCAGGATGGGGAGACTGGGTCAAGAAGATTGAGGAAACCCTGCCGGGCGGCAGCCCGGCGGATACAGCAGTGTCCGGTCTTTCACAGACCGAGATCACGGCAGGCCTCAAAGAGGCGTTGAATGTCGGTGTCGAGCGGGCCATCAGTCTGCTGGGTCAGGATGGTGGATTTCTCGATGATGCGAAGGTAAGAATTCCGATGCCGGACAGTTTACAGACGATTGAACGGGGATTGCGTGGGGCCGGACAGGATGCCATTGCGGACGAGTTCGTCGCGACCATGAATCACGCAGCGGAACAGGCGGTGCCGGAGACTAGCGCGATCTTTGTTGAAACCATCAGGAATATGTCCGTTACGGATGCAAGAGATATTCTGGATGGTCCGGATGATGCCGCCACCCGGTATTTTCGCGAACAGAATCAGGAACGGCTCTCCGCAGCCATTCTACCTATCGTCCAGGACGCAACGGAAAAAACCGGTGTCACATCGTCCTATAAACGACTGATTGGCGGCATGGGATTTCTGAACCGGTTCGGCAAGCAGGACAGTCTTGATCTGGATGCCTATGTCACCCGGAAAACACTGGACGGATTGTTCGTGAAGCTGGCCGACGAAGAGCGCCAGATCAGAGAAAACCCGGTCGCCCGCAGTACGGATTTACTCAAGCAGGTGTTTGGCGGTAGTCGTTGATAGTTGTTTGCGTAACTGTCCACCTCATGGTCTCGCACCATTTTGAGGCATGACGTCGGAATTGCCCGCCAGCACTCCATGTAAAATATTCGAATTTTTAACGGTCTTACAGCCTCTATAATTAATTTGACGTTAATAGAAACGCTACGGAGTACACTAGTACTCCTGCAATGTGCTATAGAACAAAGCCTGGGCCGAACACCTTGCCATTTGTCCGGTCATTATGCTGTCCAACCGCCTCAAACTCTTCAGGAGACATAAGCATGAATAAGCGCGAATTTCTCAAGAAAGCAGGATTGGGAGCTGCCGCCGGCATTGCGGCCGTGAATGCCCCCTTTGTACATGCTGAAAAAAAGACCACCATTAAGTGGCGTCTTCAGACTTACGCCGGACCCGCCCTGGCGGAACACGTCATCAAGCCGTCAATCGAGGCTTTCAACAAGGCGGCCAATGGTGAAATGGTTATCGATCTCTACTTTTCCGATCAGCTGGTTCCCACTGGCGAACTGTTCCGAGCCATGCAGAAAGGCACTATCGACGCGGTGCAGAGCGACGACGACTCCATGTCATCACCCGTTGATATCGCTGTGTTCGGCGGCTACTTTCCGTTTGCAACCCGCTACAGCCTGGACGTACCAACACTGTTTCACCAGTACGGACTCAATGAAGTCTGGAAAGAAGCCTACGACGAAGTGGATGGCGTCACCTGGCTGAGTGCCGGTGCATGGGACCCCTGTCACTTTGCAACCAAGGACCCTGTCCGCAGCCTGGCCGACCTGAAGGGCAAACGCGTGTTCACCTTCCCCACAGCCGGCAAGTTCCTGGCGCGTTTTGGCGTCGTTCCGGTCACCCTGCCCTGGGAGGACATAGAAGTCGCCGTTCAAACGGGTGAGCTCGACGGTATCGCCTGGTCAGGCATCACCGAGGATTACACCGTCGGCTGGGCTGACGTCACAAATTACTTCCTGACCAACAACATTTCCGGCGCATGGTGCGGTTCCTATTTCGCCAACTCAAACGCATGGGAGAAAGTGCCGGAGCACCTGAAAACCCTGTTCCACCTCTCCATGGACAGCTCGCACTACTACCGTCAGTACTGGTACTGGGGCGGTGAAGCCAAGCTGCGCACCAAAGGAACGAAGATGAAACTCACCTCGATCCCGGATGAAGAGTGGAAACAGGTTGAGAGTGAAGCACAGAAATTCTGGGACGAGATCGCAAAGGTCAGCCCCAGAACGGCCAAGGTGGTGCAGATCTTCAAGGACTATAACGCCACCATGGCGAAAGCGGGCAGCCCCTATCGGTGCGGCTGAAAGCCTCTGCAACTGATAATTACCGCAGAGTAAAATGGCTACGGTCTCCGGCTGTTAGAACAGCCGGAATACACTTTGTCTGGTACCGGTAACAATGAGGTAGATCGTCTTGCCAGCAGCAATAAAAGCCTATATGCGATTCGTGTACCTGATAAACAGGACCGTCGGTCGTCTCGCCATGTACCTGATTTTCGTCATGATGGGCATTCTGCTGTTTGCGACCATTTCCAGGACAGTCTTCGATGTCCCCCACGTCTGGGTAATCGAAATGGCTCAATTCACCATGGCGGCCTACTATTTGCTGGGCGGCGGATACACCCTGCAACTCGGCGCCCATGTCCGCATGGATGTCCTGTATGATAAATGGAGCCCGAAACGACGCGCCTTCACCGATTCAATCACTGCCTTCTGCCTGGTTTTCTATCTTGTCGTCCTCTTGTACGGCGGACTATCGAGCACGGAATATGCGCTGGAATACGGGCAGAAAAACTATTCTGCCTGGGCACCACCCATGGCTCCCATCAAAATCATTATGACGATCGGTATATTCCTGATGCTGCTTCAGGCGATAGCGATTTTCTTTAAAGACCTGGCAGTGGCGCGAGGCAAGACACTCTAATGAGCCATGAACTCATCGCGCTACTGATGTTTTCCAGCCTGATGCTGATGCTGCTGACCGGGCAGCGGGTTTTCGGTGCTGTTGGATTTGTCGCTGCTGCTGCCTCGCTGCTGCTGTGGGGAGATGGTGGATCGGAAATGGCCTTCAACGCCAGTATTAAACTGTTGAACTGGTACCCACTGCTGACGCTTCCGCTTTTTATCTACATGGGTTACATGCTGTCTGAATCAGGCATAGCCGGCGATCTGTACCACGCCTTGCATGTCTGGGCCGGCAGTCTCAAGGGTGGGCTGGCGATTGGTACGATCGTACTGATGGTTGCCATCTCCGCAATGAATGGCCTGAGTGTTGCCGGTATGGCGATCGGCAGCAGCATAGCACTACCGGAAATGTTAAAGCGCGGCTACGACAAGCGTATGGTGACCGGCGTTATACAGGCCGGAAGCTCGCTCGGCATCCTGGTACCGCCAAGTATCGTACTCATCCTCTATGGCATGATTGCCAGACAGCCGGTCAGCCAGTTGTGGCTTGCCGGCGTACTACCCGGACTGCTGCTGGCCGGCATGTTCATCGCTTATATTGCGATTCGATGCAGGTTGCAACCTGAACTGGGTCCCCCGCTTCCGAGGGAAGAGAGGAATCTCGACTGGTCTGAAAAATTAGGCCTTTTAAGGTCCGGCCTCGTTACACTGGTCATTATCTTTTCTGTAATCGGGCTTTTCCTTATGGGTGTCACCAGCCTGGTGGAAAGCTCCGCGGTCGGTGCGGTGGCCGCCAGCATGGCGGCATGGATGAAAGGACGGTTGAACAGAGACGTCGTCAATGAAACCTTGCAGAAAACCCTCAGTGTGAGCGCCATGTTCATGTGGATCATACTTGCGGCTCTCTGCTTTGGTGCAGTGTTTGACGGGCTGGGCGCAGTAAAAGCCATTGAAAGCCTGTTTCTTGAAAGGTGGGAACTCAGCGCCTGGGAAGTTCTCATTTTAATGCAGCTTTCCTACATCGTACTGGGCATGTTTCTGGATGACACCGCCATGCTGGTGATTGTGGCCCCGCTCTACATTCCATTGATCATTGAACTTGAATTCAACCCGATCTGGTACGGTGTCCTCTACACGATCACATGTCAGATCGCCTATATGACACCACCATTCGGGTATAACCTGTTTCTGATGAAGGCAATGGCGCCCAAAGAAATCACCCTGGTGGATATCTACCATTCCATCATCCCTTTCGTTCTGGTGATGATCTTCGGTCTGGCGATTATTATGGCATTTCCCGATATTGCCTTATGGCTGCCTGATCTTGTCTATGGCCACGAGTAATCTCAACTGTCCTTAAACAACGGGTTTGAACTATGAACACACGAGACGTCAAGACAGCCGATGATGCCCGCGCAATCGTCAATGAGAGAGACCTGACACACATCAAGGTCGGTCTGTTTGACATAGACGGCATCATGCGCGGGAAATACATGAGTCGCGAAAAATTCCTGTCTTCTCTCGAACATGGTTTTGCCTTCTGCGACGTCGTACTGGGTTGGGACTCCACGGACCAGCTTTACGACAACGGCAAATACACGGGTTGGCATACCGGCTATCCCGATGCGCCGGTAAGGATTCTGCCCGCCTCCTGCCGCGACGTACCCTTCGAGAACGGCATGCTGCTTTTTCTGGCGGAATTTGCCGGCGCGGCAGAAAACATCTGCCCGCGGGCCACCCTGAGACGGGTCATCGCCAGGGCACACGAGTTGGGTTTCGACCCCTACGCGGCACTTGAGTATGAATTTTTCATGTTCAATGAAACGCCCGACAGTGTACGTGCAAAAGGCTACAAGAACCTGCAACCGATTACACCGGGCTGGTTTGGTTATTCCATGTTACGCAGTTCTGCGCGTGCCGAAATCTATCACCAGATTCTTGCGCTGTGTGAATCCATGGATTTTCCGCTGGAAGGACTGCACACTGAGACCGGACCGGGTGTACTGGAAGCCGCCATTTCTGTCGATACCGCAGACAACGCTGGCGATAAGGGCGCTCTTTTCAAAACCTTCATCAAGGTGCTCGCACAACGCAATGACATGATGGCGACGTTCATGGCAAAGTGGTCCGCCAAATACCCGGGGCAAAGTGGGCATATCCATCTGTCTCTGCGCAATCGCGATGGGTCCGGTTCCGCTTTCCACGACCCCCAACAAGCCGATGGCATGAGCACGATTCAAAGACAGTTTGTCGCCGGACAGCAGCGTTTGATGCCGCAATTCCTGTCCATGATTGCACCAACCGTCAACAGCTACACGCGTCTTATCCCCGGTTTCTGGGCCCCGACTGATGCCAGCTGGGGGATAGAGAACCGGACAACGGCGCTGCGTGTAATCCCGGGCAGCGACAAGTCACAGCGTGTCGAATACAGACTTGGTTCCGCCGATGCCAACCCCTACCTGGCATTGGCGGCCGCGTTGGGAGCCGGCTTGTACGGAATCGAGCAGCAATGGGACCCGGAAGCGGAAATCAAGGGTAACGCGTACGATCAGCAACATCCGCAACACCTGGCCCTGCCGCGCACACTATGGGAATCCGCACAGGCTTTGAAATCATCAGATGCAGGCCGCGAGCTGTTTGGTGATGAATTTGTCGAACATTACGCCGCTTCCCGGGAATGGGAAGAACGTGAATTCCGTAAACACATTACCGACTGGGAAATGGAACGTTATTTTGAAATTATCTGATAAACACACGTTGTGTATCTACGAGGACCCTGAATGTGTGCGCTGAACAGATAACCATCAGCCCGATTGACGGCTCTGTCTTTGTCAAAAGAACCTGTGCCGACCAAGCCACGATTGATTCTACACTTGACCTTGCACGGGCCGCCCAGAAACAGTGGAAAACGCGTCCACTGGCTGAACGCAAGGATCTGAGCAACAAGGCGGTTGACGCCCTGATCGCGAAAAAAGACGAAATTGCCGAGGAAATTTCCTGGCAGATGGGACGCCCCATCCGTGCCGCGGCAGGTGAGGTAAACGGATTGGAGGAGCGTGCACGCGCCATGATCGACCTTGCCGATGAAGCGTTAGCCGCCATCAAGTTGCCCGATAAACCGGGCTACGAACGATGGATACAACGCGAACCCCTTGGTGTGGCGTTCGTCATCGCCCCCTGGAACTACCCGTACCTGACAGCTATTAATGCCGTCCTGCCTGCGATACTGGCTGGCAACAGTGTCATTCTCAAGCACTCTGCACAGACACCCTTGTGCGCCGAACGTTTTGCCGAAGCCTTTCAGGCCGCCGGTTTGCCCGACGGGGTTTTCCAGTACCTGCATCTTACCCATGCCGATGCCGAGACCATCATCAGGGATGAGCGCATCGATTACGTGGCATTCACGGGCTCGGTCTCTGCCGGCACGATAGTGGAAAATGCTGCGGCAGGCCGCTTCATCGGCGTTGGTCTGGAACTGGGCGGCAAGGATCCGGCTTATGTGCGGGCGGATGCGGACATTCAGCACGCCGTGGATGTCACAATGGATGGTGCTTTTTTCAATTCGGGACAATCCTGCTGCGGTATTGAACGCATCTATGTTCATGAATCATTGTACGACGAGTATCTGCAGCGGGCTATTGCCTGGGTGAAGAACCTGAAACTGGGTCGGTCCGATGTACAGGACACGACGCTTGGCCCGCTGGTTCGCGCCAGTGCTGCTGATTTTGTTCGCATGCAGACCCAGGAAGCGATTGATCAGGGTGCCATGGCACATATTTCGACGGACGATTTTCCGCTCGACAAGCCCGGCACCCCCTATCTTGCGCCACAACTGTTGAGCGATGTGAATCACAGCATGCGCGTCATGACCGAAGAGAGTTTCGGTCCGGTGGTGGGTGTCCAGAAGGTCAGCTCCGACGAGGAAGCCGTTGATCTCATGAACGACAGTGAATTTGGACTGACCGCAGCCATCTTCACGAGCGATATCGACAAAGGCGTGGCACTGGGCCAACAGCTGGAGACCGGTACCTTTTTCATCAACCGCTGCGACTACCTCGATCCGGGGCTTGCCTGGACCGGTGTGAAGCATTCAGGCCGTGGCTGCAGCCTGTCGGTGATGGGTTATGAATCACTCACCCGGCCCAAATCATTCCACATCAAAACCGAACTTTGAGAGAGTAGCATGCAGGATTGGAGCGCAAACTGGAACTATCCCACCAACCTCAAGACAGGTGCAGGCCGGGTGAACGAGTTGCCTGGCCTGTGCAGGGAGATGGGAATGCAGACTCCGCTGCTGATCACCGATCCGGGACTTGCCTCGCTGCCCATGGTCGAACAGGTTATGGACAAGCTCAAAGCAGCCGGACTCAATGCCGGCCTGTTCTCTGCCATCAAAGCGAACCCAAGCGGAGAGAATGTCGACGAGGGTGTATCCTGCTATCGCGACGACGGGCACGATGGGGTTATCGCCTTTGGCGGCGGCTCGGCGCTGGACGCTGCAAAGGCTGTCGCTCTCATGGTGGGACAGGACCGTCCGCTATGGGATTTCGAGGATATCGGCGACAACTGGACACGGGTCAACGTGGCGGGTATGGCCCCGGTCATTGCGCTACCCACCACGGCCGGAACCGGTTCTGAGGTCGGGCGCGCTTCGGTGATTACCGACACCAACAATCACCTCAAGAGGATCATCTTTCATCCGGCAATGCTTCCCGCCCAGGTGATACTCGATCCACAACTGACCGTTGGCCTGCCGGCTTCACTGACCGCGGCTACCGGCATGGACGCACTGTCGCATAATCTTGAAGCCCTGTGCTCGCCTTTCTATCACCCGATGGCTGAAGGTATTGCCGTCGAGGGCATCAGACTGGTAAAGCTGTACCTGCCACGCGCGGTCGCAGACGGCAGCGACATTGAGGCTCGTACCCAGATGCTGGTCTGCTCGAGCATGGGCGCAACGGCATTTCAGAAAGGCCTGGGTGCCATGCACGCTCTGGCTCATTCGCTCGGCGCCCTGTACGACGCCCACCATGGAACACTCAATGCAATTCTGATGCCCTATGTATTGAAGGCCAACCGCAGCGCTGTCGAGGAGAAGATAAGCAGGCTTAACCTTTACCTGGGCCTGACAAAGACCGGATTCGATGGATTTCTTGACTGGGTGATCGAACTGCGTGCACAGTTGGGTATTCCCAACACACTGGCCATGATCAATATCGATGACAGTGACAGTGAGACAGTGGGCAGGATGGCTGTTGCCGATCCATCTGCGGGCGGCAACCCGATCGGCTTCAGTAGCGAACAGTATCAGCGCATATTCCAGGATGCAGTGGCAGGTCATCTCTAGGGCACCATAAATCACCATGCATGTCGCAATCATTCAATGTGACGTTGTACTTGGCGAATGGGTACCGGTATTCGGTAACTACACGGATATGATCAAGCGCAGGTTTGAGTCTGTGGATGCCGATATCGAATACCAGGTATTCGATTCACAGCAGGG
>JBDNAP010000097.1:0-5310 GCA_039768325.1 Thiogranum sp. | reverse complement strand
TGATCAGTTACAGACGCTGGCAACAGATGTTGGTGCAGATTTTTTCCCCAGCCGTTCGGACCAGGATCCGGTAGCGATTGCCGCCGCGGCACTGGAACATGCGCGTAAAAAGCATCTGGATGTGTTGATTGTCGATACTGCCGGCCGCCTGCATATCGACGAGGCAATGATGGGCGAAATCCAGCGCGTCCACGCTGCTATCAATCCCGTCGAAACCCTGTTCGTGGTCGACAGTATGACCGGTCAGGATGCTGCCAACACAGCGCGCGCTTTCAATGATGCGTTGCCGCTTAGCGGCATTGTCCTGACCAAGACTGATGGTGATGCTCGTGGCGGCGCGGCGCTGTCGATTCGCTCCATTACGGGCAAACCGATCAAGTTTCTCGGTGTTGGCGAAAAAACCGAAGCGCTGGAACCCTTCCACCCTGACCGCGTGGCATCACGTATTCTCGGTATGGGCGATGTACTTAGTCTGGTGGAAGAGGCCGAGCGCAAGGTTGATAAGAAAAAGGCCGCCAATCTGGCCAGAAAGCTGCACAAGGGCAAACGCTTCGACCTTGAAGATTTCCACGATCAGCTGGAGCAAATGATGGGTATGGGGGGGCTGGGCAGTCTCATCGACAAGTTGCCCGGTGTGGGTCAGTTGCCCCAGAATGTGCGTGACCAGGTCAATGATCGTGACATGCATCGTATGCTGGCGATCATCCGTTCCATGACGGCACAGGAACGACGTTTTCCGGATATCATCAAGGGATCACGGCGCCGGCGTATTGCCGCGGGTTCCGGAACACAGGTGCAGGATGTGAACCGCTTGCTGAAGCAATTTATGCAGATGCAGAAGATGATGAAGAAAATGTCGAAGGGGGGGATGAAGAACATGATGCGCGGGATGAAGGGGCGTATGCCGCAGGGCTTCCCGTTTTGAAACGAAAGATGGAAAGAATATGCGTTTAAAGTTCCAACACCCTGTCGGCAACCGATGCCAGAAAAAAACGGCGAAACCGTCAGGTATCGCCGTATAAGGTTCGCTATTATTATTCATCCCCCCTTACAACCGGTAATTATTCTTAGTTATTTCCGGTTAAACTTTTTTCGTGGTTGCAGGTTGTTCTTGGCGACAACTGGCAATCAACTACCATTAACTCCCGATTGTTTTAAGTTCGTTCCTTGTCTGTACAATTAGCAAGCTCTGTGCCAGTAAATATATATATTTAAAAACAATGAGTTACACGTTTCGCTTTGATGTCAATTCAGTCTCACTATTGTTTATTGTAAATAATTCCGTCAATCATGGGGAGTGACCAAGCCCCTGTATCAGGATAAAAATACATTTAAATAAATAAGTTGTAAGTTTTCCAGGGCGAGTGTCGGGATTGTTTTGTTGTGTAAAAATATTCGTCAGATGCTCGTCCTGCCTTACCCCTGGCGGTTGTTTTAAATTGTTGTTAACGGCTTCACTTTTCAGCTGATTCGCGTAAAATGCCCGCTTTTCTGCGCTGCCGGATTTCCCGGGGGCATAAATTATTGTGTAGGGGTTCGATCTCTATGGTAACAATTCGACTGGCACGCGGTGGTGCGAAAAAGCGGCCTTTTTTCCATGTAGTGGTCACGGATTCCCGCAATCGTCGTGATGGCCGCTACATCGAACGCATTGGATTCTTCAATCCGGTTGCTGTTGGTGAAGAGGTTCGTCTCAAGATCGACGCGGAGCGTGCCCAGCACTGGGTAAGCAAGGGCGCAAGGGCCTCCGATCGCGTCACCAAACTGCTCAAGGAACAGGCGCAGTAAGCGAAAGTGAGACACAGCTGTATTGCATTCCTGTAGGCCGGATTTCAGGGGTCTATGGAATCCGTGGGTGGGTGCGTGTCTATTCCTATACCCGTCCCCGTGAAAACATTGTCCAGTACCAGCCGTGGTATTTGAAAGACGGGGTTGGGAACTGGCAGCAAAAACAGCTTGTCGCCGGCAGTCGACATGGTAAAGGCGTAATCGCCCGTTTGGCTGACTGCGAAAACCGGGATCAGGCCCAGGCGTTAACGGGCTGTGAAATCGGTATTCGGCGTGACCAGCTTCCTGCGACAGCGCCAGGGGAGTATTACTGGAGTGATTTACAGGGATTGAAGGTGGTCACCATAGAGGGTGAACTGCTGGGAACGGTAGATCACCTGATTGAAACCGGTGCCAATGATGTGCTGGTAGTCAAAGGTGAGCGGGAACGCTTGATCCCGTTCGTACTGGAGCAGGTGATTGTAAACGTGGACCTGGACAAGCGTGAAATGCAGGTCGACTGGGACAAGAGCTTTTAGCGGGCGCCATGCGTATCGACGTGGTGACCCTGTTTCCGGACATGATCCGGGCGTGTTGCCGGTATGGGATTCCGCGTATAGCCATTGAAAAAGGTTTGCTGGAACTGCATACGTGGAATCCGCGCGACTATGCGACCAATCGGCATCGCAATGTTGATGACAGACCATACGGTGGTGGGCCCGGTATGATCATGCAGGTGCAACCGGTGGCAGACGCCATCGAAGTGGCACGGGCGCAGGGCAACGGGCCGCTCATGTATTTGAGCCCGCAAGGCCAGCGACTGGATCAGATGGCTTTAAGGCGGTTTGCTGAATTGCCGCACATGATACTGTTGGCAGGTCGCTATGAAGGAATCGATGAGCGCATCATTGAACAGCATGTCGATGAAGAGTGGTCTATCGGCGACTACGTGCTGAGCGGTGGTGAACCGGCAGCGCTGGTATGTATTGATGCTGTGGCGCGTTTGTTACCCGGGGCACTCGGCGATGAGGAGTCGGCCCTGCGGGATTCGTTTATGGACGGTTTACTGGACTACCCGCATTATTCGCGACCGGAAGTCGTCCACGGAAAAGCCGTGCCGAGCGTTCTGTTAGGCGGTAATCACGCCGAAATCGAACGTTGGCGTATGAAGCAGTCACTGGGACGGACCTGGCAGCGCAGGCCGGATCTACTGGAGCAGATGACGCTCGGTGAGGAACAAAACGCGTTGTTGGCGGAGTTTATCCGCGAGCAGCAATCGACGGAAACAGATTGAACCCCGTGGGGAATACTCATGAGCAATATTATTGAAGAATTGAATAACGAACAGATGACCAAGAAGATCCCTGACTTTTCCCCGGGGGATACCGTGGTGGTACAGGTTAAGGTGAAGGAAGGAAATCGCGAGCGTTTGCAGGCCTTTGAAGGTATTGTTATCGCCAAGCGTAATCGTGGTCTGAATTCCGCGTTTACGGTGCGTAAGATCTCTCACGGTGAAGGTGTCGAACGCGTATTTCAGACTTACAGCCCGTCAGTGGCGAGTATCAAGGTTAAACGTCGTGGTGATGTGCGTCGCGCCAAGCTGTATTATCTACGCGAACTTGCGGGCAAGGCGGCGCGCATCAAAGAGAAACTCTGATTCCATGCGGCAGCCTCTGGCTTCCGCAGCGGTTCAGATCGACGGGCGACCTGTCCACAGGTTGCCCGTTTTTGTTTGTGCTTTTGCAAGGCTGACGCGCTGGCTTGCCGTAGCGACAGCTTGTTACTGCCTGGCAGTTGCATTGAGTCTCTATACATCGGCCCAGGTCCTTGCTCTCGATACCGGCAGTTTGAAAGAGTTGGCCCAACTGGCCCGTGCAGGCGCTCCACAACTAGCATTGCGACGCATGGATTCAGAGCAACCGAAGCCCGAGCAGGACCTTGTTGAATGGACGGTCTGGGAGCAGGAACGGCTGCAGATTCTTGCCAGTCAGGGTCTTTATCCACAGCTGATAGAGCGGGTGAATGTCCTGCCGGATTCTGTCAATGAGCATTTTCGTAGCCTGGCGCTGTCGTTGAAAGCTGATGCCCAATTGCAACTGGGTCAAGCTGGCGCCGCACGGGCAACGGTCAGGGAATTGCTATGGTTCCACAACAATACCGCGCAGCCCGGTAACAGCGCGCGTTGGCGTCGTCTGGTGGTGCGCAGTTATGTTTTCGAAGACAGAAACGAGGATGCACGGCTCGCTTTGTTGCGTTACCGCCAGGATTTTGGTGACGAAAATCCACAATGGCGTTGGCTGACTGCACAGGTCATGATGCAGGCAGGGGACAGCGAATCCGCTTTCAAGCTGCTAAAAGACGATAAAACCCCTCAGGGAACGTTTCTGCGTTATGCCGCGGAGTTGCTGATGTCCCCGCAACAGGCACCTCAGATTGAACAGGCTGCCGTAAAATGGGCGGAGCAGCTCGAACAGCCGGAACTACAAGGTGCCTTTTGGGGATTGGCCGCGGGTGCAGCAAAACAGGCCAAACAGCACTTTAGACAGATTGAGTATCTCGAACATACTTTGTCGTTGCCTGTGGATCATGAGTTGACACACGGCTTGCTAGAAATTGATGCTGATCGACTCTGGGATGCCTATCTGCAGCAGGGTAAACGTATCGGTAACCAGGAGCAGAAACTGCTCGGGAATGATGAAGACTGGTACTTCCCGGCCACCGAGGCCCTGACTACGGATCCCGTGCGGGCCAGGGTGTTGTTTTCTGTGCTTTCAGAGTATGGCTCTACTGCAGAGCGACGTGCCGTGGCGCACGGCTACCTGGTCGGAATGCTCGACGAATTAGTGAATGGAGAAACGCTGGTTAAGCGGCTATACCTGGAGTCAGCGCGCTTTGCCGATGTTGAGGGGCTGCCCCCGGTCATCCGTTACCGGCTGATCGATGCAGCGCTTGAATCGGCAGATCTGAAAACAGCCTCGCGTTTGATGACCGGACTGGTAGCACCCCCGGAAGGAAGTGATCGATTTGACTGGGATCTGCGTCGTGCACGGGTGGCGGTATTCACCGGCGAGGTGGATCAGGGGGTTGAACTGTTACAGCAGTTGCTGGCCGCGGATGATAAGGATTGGAATCAACAGCAGGTTGACCGGTTGCTGCAGGTAGTATTTGATCTGCAGACCGTACAATATCATCAGCAGGCAGTTTTGCTGTTTGGCGCCCTTCTGGACAAGCAGCTTGAACTGCAGCAGCGACGTGAACTGTTGTTCTGGATGGCAGACTCGTCGCAGGTCCTTGAGCAGTATGATCAGGCCGCATACCTCTACCTGAAATCCGCGACTCTGTCAGACCCGATGGCAATGGACCCCTGGGCGCAGACAGCCCGTTACCGTGCCGCCAAGGCTTTGGTTGAGGCCGGGCTGTTGAATGATGCACGGCAGATTTACGCCAGCCTTTTGCGAGCTACTCGCGATGCCAGTCGCAAGGCTGTACTGGAAAATGAAATTCAGAGACTGCATCTGCTGAAAGCGGTCAAAAAGAAGGGTA
>JBDNAP010000096.1:0-11583 GCA_039768325.1 Thiogranum sp. | reverse complement strand
TTGCTGTCACTTTGAATACCCAGCACCGAATGCAGACTGAGTTCGGGATGGTTTGCGGAAGCGATGTCCGCGTTCGGGAACGGCTTCATACCCTGTGGCGTCCATTCCGCAACGCGCCAGTCCGGTGCGAAAAACTGATGGAGACTGAAAATGATCCGCTTGTCCGGCGTTACGGTGATATTTCCGGGTGCCTCGTCCACTGCGGCAACGACGCTCAGCTCCGGCGCCCGGCCACAGGCGGACAACAGCACAACAACAAGGCAATGCAGAAAAATGAAACATGCTTGTCTTCGGTAAAACATCCTTGACTCCCGTGAGCGGACTTCCGCTGCTGGATTAAATCGACGTACAGATGAAAGGAACATACATCTCCTGCGCACTGAGCCCGCCATGAAACCCGACCATCTGCGCCGGCTTTTCACCGGGTATCGGATCCTGCATGATATAACCCGCCTTCATGACCAGTACGTAGTCGCCGATGCGTGACAGTAACTCGGGATGCGGTTCGCCCAGGCCAAACAGCCCGTCTTGCAGCAGCTTTTCGCTGCGCTGCAGTTCGATGGCATGAGGCAGGTGTTGTTCAATATAGGTTTCAAACTGTTCGCGTTTGCCTTGACCTACATAAGCGTAGCTCAGGCGCTGTTCGCCGCACAGGGGTATACTCAGGCAGGCTTTCATGGCGGGGTGCGCGTCCAGGCGAATCCTCTGTTGGTCGGGAATATCCACGAAACCGTGATCGGCGGTAACGATGACCGTGGTCCCGCTGCCCGCCAGGCGGTCGAGCAGCTGCGCAAAGCCGGCGTCCAGTTCGGCAAAGTGCTCGCTCACCTCATCACTACCGACACCCTGCTGGTGCGCCAGGCTGTCGAAACCGGGCCAGTAGGCATAGATATACTTCTGCTGATCGTGAGTGTGCACGATCCGCGTGATCCGCGTGAGGCAATCGTCGAGATCCTGGTAGGGCACCGGCTCGGCCCGGCCGAGGTGGGCACGGTTGAAATCAGACTGTGCAATCCAGTCGGGGCATAGTGAATAGCTTTTTACCTGCAGGCGATCAAACACCGGCACATGACCGAACAGCGCTTCGGCACTGATTCCCGCACGGCTGAGTGGTTCATGGCCGCAGCGCGGCTTGAACGGCAAGACGGCCAGTACGCTGCCTACCTCTCTGAACCAGGTGAACCAGCCGGTGAGTCCGTGTTGCTGCGGCGCGAGACCGGTGAGGAAGGTGCTAATCGCCGTCGCCGTGGTGGGTGGTGCTACCGAGGTGATGGGGTGTTGCAGGTATTGGTGCAGAACGCTGCCCTCACCGTGCTGCGTCAGGTAGTCATAGCCCAGGCCATCCAGCACCAGCAGCACCAGGTTGCGTTTTTCTGCAAGCTGATCGGGCGCAAGGTACTTCAGCATGGGATAAATCTCGCAGCTCGTGCCATAAGCCGAGAGGATGGAACTCATCAGGTTGACGATACTGCCGCCATGGTAGTCCGGATAGACGTTGTCACTCACTATCGAAACCCTCCATCGCGGTTACTAAGGAGTGCGGAAGCCAGTCGACATAAGCTTGCGGGACCGTTGGCCGCATGGACGCGGCCATCGAGCGTACAAGGATGTATTCACAGCATGTCCCGCAAGCTTATGTCGACTGGCTTCCGCACGCCATAGTAATTTAACAGACAATAAACATATCATTAAAGTTTGCTGTGCGTGAGTTCGCTTACATTGTTCAGCACTGGCAGGGCGGCGGTCTGTCGGGCCAGCTTGTAAGCTTACCGCGTGTTGGTGGGTATGATCAGCGCTTCGCCAAATCAGAGTCGCTGGATACCCGGTCACTCCGCAGCAGGGCGGAATGCGCTGTACCGTCGGGTGGTACGGATGCCATTGAGGTCGCCCACTGTCGGTCCGACGCATCATTCAACTTTTCATGCGGCAGCCGATAAACCGTTGGATTTATTCTATGTTCAAGGAAGGACGCACATGTTCAAAGGACTGTTGTCACTGGCGGTGGCCCTGTTTCTCCTCATCACAGCGTATCAGGCCTGGGAGTATTATTTCCGGGTCGATCAGCCACAGGCCTTGTTGCTGACCGAAGACGCGCTGGCGACTGAAGATCTGCTTGCGCTCGGTAGCTTCAACGTCGCTCACGCCGTGCGACTGGAACAGACTTTCCTGGGAGAGCCGGATACCCGGGCCGCGGGACAACAGGGCTTGCTCGACGACACCGCCTTCGCGCGTTTTCAGGCGGCCGGTATCGACCCGCGCCGCGACTTGACCAACCTGGTGTTGGCTTTTTACCTCGATGATGAGCACAAGCCCGCTATCGCCGCCGCGATGCTCGGCCGCTTTGACCAGGACCGCGTGCTCTCCTGGCTGAACAGCGAATACGAAGTGTCCGCCGAAAAAGCCGGCCGCTGGCCAGTGTGGAGGGTGCGCAAGCAGGATATCGACACCTGTGACTGGTCGCAGGCCTGGAGCCTGTATATGAGCAGCAGCCTGATTCTGCTCACCGAGCCGGAACATATGGCGCTGCTGCTTGGCCGCCTGACAGGAAAAGCGCAGGCGCAGCGCGGCTTGCTGCGCTGGCGGGATTTTCGTGCCAGCCAGCTGGGCAGCCTGGCCTTGTTCGTCCCCGACGCATCACCCGATACCGGCAATCCCTTCCTGCAACAGCCACTCAACAGGGCGCACGACGCGCTGGATGTCTTTAACGAGATTTATTTCGGGCTTGGTGTCTGGCCGGTGCCCGTGCGCGGTCGTCTGCAGCTGATGCTGGCCGGTGAAGATACTCAGGCAGCAAGCCGTCTGGCGAGCGAGTTCCAGGCAGCGCTCGATGCGTCCAGGCAGCACTGGGGGCAGCAGATGCCGACTGTGGCGCGTTTATACGATGCACTTTCGGTCGAGGCGCAGGCTGGCGCAGTGCGCCTGAGCGCCAGTTTTGACAGGGACTGGGTCGACGCGCTGGGAAAGCTTCCCGCAGAGATAATCGATATGATTTCCGCCGGCAGCGGCTTGCGAATGAATAGCGCGTCCCAGACAAACGTACAGGAGAGGATCGACGCAGACCCGGCGCGCTTTCTGCCCGTGATTGACAGCGCCGCGCTGCCGGCCTACCAGGCGGAACCGCCTTTCCTGGCTGCAGCCGATACCGTCAGCGGTCCGTTCGGCCTGCGTCTCAGCGCGATTGAGCTCGGCAGCCAGCCGGAGGATGGTTTGCAACTGACCGTTTCCGGGATACACCGCGGCATACCGAATCTCGGCGCGGGCAAAAAACGTGTGCAGCTCTACATCGAGCAGGTGACCGATGCCGCCGGTAATCAGTTGTTGCGCGAGGAACCCTGTGGCAGGGAACGTAACAGTCTGCCCGCAGACCTCGACGGCTCGCATTTCAAAAACAGCGCCCGGGGTGAGAAGACGGTGCGTCTGAAAACCGGTGTCCGCCACGCTGATGTACAGCGTATCGCCGGGCGTGTGGACCTGCTGTTACCGGTACAGACCGAGACACTGAAGCTGGATTCCATCAGTGATGAAACCAGTATCGACCGCGATGGCCTGCGCGTGTCGCTGCAGCGTAGCGGCGACGATACGCTGTCCTACAAAGTATATGGCGATGCCCGCCGCCTGCTCGCGGTGCGTGGACTGAACGCAGCCGGGCAGCCCTTGAGCCACACCAGCAGTATGTCCAGCGGTTTCCTGTTCGGTGAAGGCCGTTCCGTCAGTCAGAGTTTCGCCGGCAAGGTGGTGGCCGCTGAACTGGTGCTGGCCACGCACGATGTGCAGAAAAGCTTTCCCTTCGAATTGACAAACTCACGCCCAACGTCATCCACCAGCGAGTCAAAACATGAGCCGGCAAGCGTAGAGCCTTACAGCCTGGCTCAACTTGCGCAGGATTTTGACTCCGCACCGCGCTTACCGGAAGAGGCCGGGGCCATTCTGGCCGAGTCAGCCGCAGGTCCATTTCGTCTCGCTTTGACCCGCTTGGACAAGTCCTTGTTCGGACTGCGCAGCGGGATTACCCTGTATGCGCAACCCGTTCCGGGACTGGCCGACAACCTCAGTGCGGTGGTGATCGAGGTCAACTCGGTTGAGAACGCGGCGGGCGAAAATCTGCTGTCCGGCCCGCCACACCGCGAACCGGTGAAGCTGCAGCAGGACTGGCGCAACCGTTCACTGCTGCAGGGTCAGGTCAGGGTCCGGTTTGAGGACAAGCTGGAAGAAGACGTAGCCCGAATCAAGGGTCATGTCCATCTTTCTTTGGCGACCCGCGTCGATGCCGTTTCCATGGATGCCATCGAGGTGGGCACACGGGTCAGCAGTGCCGGTCAGACTGTTACGCTCCACCGCGTCGACGATAAGGGCTTCAGCCTCGACTTCGGCAACAGGCAGCCCGCCGTCGTCGCTGTCAACGCCTACAATGCCGCGGGTGATTCGATCTGGGTGCCGCATCCGCAGTTGAGCGAAGTGGACGATCGCTGGCTGGGTGTGTTTGCGACCCACGGTGCCGCGGCGCGCATCGAAGTGTTGCTGGCGGGCGAGATTGAGGAACGGCGATACCCGTTTACATTCTCTGTCGAGCGCGGTGATTAGCGCTCACCTGTCGAGCTGTTGCGCAAGCGGCCGGAACTGGAGGCTGTAGAACATCTGCAGGTAGCGCTGCGTTTCCGCACGTTCCAGATTGCTCACGTATTTCCAGAAGCCATAGATGCGCGACAGGGTCATCATTTTTTCCGCATAGCGGTCCCAGGTATAGCGTTCTGCAACACGTTGCAGCCCGGCATCAGAGATACGCTTCCAGTAATCGTCCTGTTGTTCGCAGCGGTTGAAGAATTCCGCCATAATGACGGCCGCCTGGTCGCCGTGGTTGGGATCGATATGAAAGCCTGAGACACCATCCTCGATAATTTCCAGCGGACCACCGAAGCAGGTGGCGAAGGTCGGCAAACCTGAACTCATGGCTTCAATCACCGTCAGGCCAAAGGCCTCAAACAGGGCGGGTTGGACAAACACACCCTGATGATCGGCCACGAAGCGGTAGATTTCGCCGGCCAGCGGTTTTTCCAGGTGCAGGCCCAGCCAGCGCAGCTGATCATCGAGGCCGTGCTGTGTCATGAGTCCATGCAGTTTCTCGATCTGGTTGCGTTCTTCCGTGTCGCTAGAGCGTGACGGATCCACATGTCCGGATATCACCAGCAGGTTGGCCCGCTCGCGTAATTCGGCCGAACTGGCGTACCACTCGACAAGTCCGGTGATATTCTTGATGTGGTCCATGCGGGCCATGGTGAACAGCAACGGTTTGTCGGTGTGGCGCAGGGCGCCGCGGATGTTCTCCGCTGTTTCCCGGCCATTTATCAGTTGTTCGATATCGTGCTCGAGGTGGGTCAGCCGTCTTCCGCTGTCGCTATATGGGAAGTACACCTCGGCGTCGGCACCCGGTGAAACGATATTGAATTTAGGGTCGTAGACATCGATGCCGTCCACCACGCGGTACAGGCCGGGCATGGTGAATGCCGTGTGGCTTTCGTATTGTCCCAGCGTATCATCGGTACCAGCAATCTCCTGATAGGTGCTGGTAATAATGAAATCCGCCGCGTTCATGGCGATCAGGTCGGCGGTGAACTGACAGGAAAAATGGTAGTGGTCGTCATTGTCGTGCCAGAACAGATCGGAGTAGAGGTATTTGGTTTTCTCCAGGGCGTGCGCGATATTGCACTGGGTGGTGCCGAGGCGCTGTGAGATCAGCGAGGCGACCAGGTTGCCGTCGGAGTAATTGCCGATAATCAGGTCGGGCCGGCCGCTCAATTCAGCGATCAATTCCCGTTCCGCTTCATCGGCATATCGTTCCAGGTAGGGCCAGATCTCGAAGCGCGATATCCAGTGCGGAATCACTTCACCGCTCGCGTTGCGGAAGGGCACGCGCAGGATGCGGGCATTATTGGTGCCGGAGATCTCCTCGATGCGCTGGTCGCAGGTGGTACCTTCAGCCTCCGGAATCAGTCGGGTCAGGACCACAATCTGCGGTTCGATGTTGATACCCTGTTCGTGCAGGCGCCGTCGCATTTCGCGTTCCAGTGCCCGCACCTGATCGAGGATGTAGACGACCTGGCCACCGGTATCGGGACGTCCGAGGACATTGGCCTGGCCGAAATACCCGTGCGGTGAGAGGACCGCCAGGGAAAAGATCATCGGTACGCGTCCGAGGAACAGTTCCAGCGCCGCCGGGGAGGGGGCTTCCAGGATATCCAGCAACAGTCGCATGGATTCCCGGATACGCGCAACCTTGTCTCCCCAGCCGGGCTCGAAACCGGTTGAACGAAGATCATGGGCAACATTGTCCCAGGGTGTTTCCTGGTCCAGCTTGCGCAGCAGCGTCTCGGCCTGGCGCAAGGCCTTGCGCAGGTCGGAGACGCTTTCCACATCGTCATTGAGCATCAACTGCTGGCTGCGGTACTTGTGTACGCGGAGAAAATCCAGCAGTTGCTGGTCGCCTTTGCCGAGATCCTGGAATAGCTGGCTGGACAGGCGGCGATTGAGGAATTCGACGCCACGACCGATCGATTCGGATTCATGCAGCTTGTAGAACTCGCGCGAGAAGGGCTCCAGATCCACTTCCAGCGTCCACTGATTGTCGGGACCGCCGCTGGCAAGCCTTTCCTTGAATGCCAGAAATTCGGACACGCCGATGGTCTCCATGTCCAGCGTTTCAGGATGAATGCGGACATACATCCAGCGTGCTACCCGCAGGCGCAAGGCAAAACAGATCCAGGCATCGTCCATCGCCGCTTCCTGGCACCAGTCGACCACTGTGGCTATGGGGCTGGCACACAGCGTGGCGGATTCGTCTTTGCTGCAGACCTGTTCAAAGGTGTCCTGGATACTGCTGCGTAACAGGAACCGTTGGTTCAGCGCCCGCAACTGATGCAGAAAGTTCAACAGTTCATTACGGTGACTGTTGGCATAGGCCTCGGCGGCCCGTAGCGGATGCATGCGTTCGTTCATACGAGCGACAGTGACAAAAGTACTGCGGCAAAGATAGCGGCGCGGTGTATGACCTTAATTTGCATTTTCAGCTCCCCCTGATTCCAGAAGCCATGATCGCACTTCGGGCCGGTAGTGGGCTACCCCCTCCAGGACGCCGGCGCTGTAGTTGCCGTTCATGCCCAGGAAATCACCCCTGGCAAAATAGATTGCGTCGAGATTACCTGATTGTTGCGCTTCCGCCCTGGCGGTTTCACGAACCGTTTCTGTTGCATTGCGAACCAGCACCGCCGGTAATCTGCTGGTGAGCACCGGCAGATCGTTGCCCGAATCGCCGGCAAATACTGTATCCCCCGGTGCAAAGCCCAGCCGCTCGCGCAGAAATTCTATGGCATGCAACTTGGTGGCGCCACGTGGAAGAACATCAAGCAGCCCGACCGCAGCGGGTTCATCGACGCTCCATATAAGGCTGGCATTAACACCGCGTCGCTGCAGGCGTTGATTCATTTCCCGGATCAATTTTTCCTTGTCTTCGTACAGGGAGACATAATAGCTCACTTTATGCGTGTTCTGCTTCTCGCGTTCCTGCAGGTTCAGTGGCGTGAGATCGCGAAACAGCTCGCGCAGATCCGCGTGGCTCTGTCCAGCCCAGTCCGGCGTTATTTCCTTTTCCCAATCCCGCCATATTGTCCAGTCTCCGCTGCGCAGATCATAGATTTTCGTGCCCACGTCGCTGATGACCATGTCGGGTCGGGGCAGACAGTAGCATTTGATCGCTTGCTGTACGAGCAGACGGTGGCGTCCGGTGACATACACCAGCGTAAGGTCCTGACCTTCGGTCAGCCGGGAGAAATACCGCCGTGCGCCGGGCGATTCAGGCTGCGCGCCATTCGGCAGCAGGGTGCGGTCGAGATCCGTGCATAACAGGAGTTTGTTTTGATTCATGCGGATTCATCAACGCTTGGTACCGTGCAGTTGTTGAAGAAGTCGTAATGGTCCAGAGCCTCGAGTATGCCGCCGGCATAGGATTGTTCGGCGAAGTAGATACGGTCCAGTTCGACCAGCTGCGACAGCTCTTCGTCATGGCGGTTGGCGACCACGGCGGCCAGGGTATTGCCGCGCATCATGTCCTCATCGGCTCCCGAACCGCCCGCGGCCAGCACGTGCTCGAGGGGAATGTCCCAACGGTGTGCGAAGTAGCGGAGCGCGAAGCCCTTCGACGCCCTGATCGGCAATATGTCCAGAAACTGGCCGAAAGACAGGTTGACATTGACAGACTGTTCTTCCTGATGAAGCAGCTTGTTGATTTCATCCAGACCGGGTGCTATTTGAGGGTCAATATAGTAGCTGATTTTAAAACGGCTCTGTTCCGTTCTGGGCTGCAGTTTAATCCCCGGCAACTGGTCCAGCACGCGGCGTACAGCGCTGGGTGTCCAGTGGTATTCGATATGCCGGCGCCAGCCCCTGTCCTGTGTCAGCTTGGGTGCGTAATGGATTTCAGTGCCACTACTGGTAATCAGTACGTCGGGTTCGGGTATACCGTACTGTTTCATCACTTTCAGCGCTGATTCCAGGCGTCGGCCGGTGGCAATACCAAAGGTCGCACATTTGCGGTTTTCGCGCAGGACGTTGACGAGTACCGAAAGGGATTTCGGGTCGCCGAGCAGGTTCTGATCGAGGTCGGTGAAAATAGCCCGGTCGTGGTACAACATCGCGCGGCGTGTGCGCGGTGGCTGGCGAACCAGCGCCTCGGTCTTGTCCATGATGGGGCGAACCATGTCCAGGTAACGCACCACGTGGGCCTGCCATGAGTAATGTTCGCGGACACCCTGCAGACCGTTGGTCGATCTTTGTTGCCAGCCTTCCCAGTCAGACAGCAGTTGCAGCAGGGCCTCGGCAATTGCCGAGGTATCCAGGGGGTCGACGAGCACTCCGTTTTCGCAATTGCCAATGATATCGCGTGGGCCACCGTCTTCGGTTGCTACGATAGGCAGACCGCTGGCGGCGGCTTCAATCAGTGTCAGGCCGAAAGGTTCCGTCAATGCCGGATTGACAAATACGCCTCCGGACGCCGCTGCAAGGCGATACATCAACGGTACATCCCGGGCCTCATGATGTTTCGGGTAAGCCACTTTGCCATACAGGTCGTAACGGTCGATGAGCAGCAGCAGGTCGGTCAAGACTTCCTGCGCGCCCTCGTCCAGCTCCGAAATGTCGTCGCGGTTGCCGGCCACGATCAGCAGGTTGGCTGCGGTCTGCAGCTCCTCTGATTCTCCGAAAGCACTGACCAGCGCACCGATGTTCTTGCGTGTGTCGGGGCGTGACAAGGCCAGGATGATAGGTTTCTGCGGGTCGCGGAGGAAACGGCAGATTTCTTCGGCGATGGGGTTTTGCCACTCGTCGCCCTGTGGTGGATGGAAGTGGAGCAGGTCGGTACCCGGCGGAATGACGCGCATCTGGTCCGGCTGGTAATGGTCATAAAGTTCGTACTGTTGCTCGATTTCCTGGTAGGTGCTGGTGATAACCCGTTCGGCACTGGCCAGTGTCTGTTCTTCGGCTTCGATGCGGCGCGACATACTGTAACGCTGCTCGATTGTCATGGAATCGAGACCGGCTGCCAGCAGGCGTCGGCGCTTGACCCGGCCGAGCGAATGACCGGTGTGAATCAGGGGGACGCCAAGCTGGTGCGACAGGCGGCTGCCGACATAACCACCGTCTGCATAGTGGCTGTGAATAAGGTCGGGGAGTTCGCCGAGGGCGCGAAGGTAGGTCAGCGCGTTGTCGGTAAAGGCATCCAGGTGATCCCAGAGTGCTTCCTTGGGCAGGTATTCCGTCGGGCCCGCGTCGAGCCGAACAATCCGCGCGCCGTTTCCCAGTTCTTCGAGGGCCTGGGCATACTCGTCATTGATCTGCGCATCCTCGATCCGTCTTGTCAGGAGCGCCACTTGCGCGACCTCCGGCTGTTGTGCCAGGGCGCGGGTGACTTCCAGTACATACTTGGTCTGGCCGCCGGTGTCGGCATCGCGGCCAAGCTCCAGGTTCTCCCCACGGATCAGGCCGTGAATACTGATCAGCAGTATGAAGAGTCCATCTTTCTCGTTGTTGTTTTTCTGGCCGTTTCGGTTTTTGTCTGCTTCATGACCCATCACGATCCTATCGGGAGTTTTACCAGGCGCGTCCTCATCATCATACTAAAACAGCTGCTTATAAGAAACGACAGTCACTGCCAACCGGGCTGGCCCGAAAGCCCGGCTTCGGCGCGCCGCCGCTGAGCGACAGTTCCATGTCCGCGACGATAACAGCGTGCCTGGATTCCACCGCCGGGTTGCGGGCCGGGCGATAGTGTCGTGGTGACAGGCGCTCAAAAGGGGACCGCGTATCCAGGTTGCGGCCGGCTATATCCGCTCGCCGGGCAGTGCCGCGAAGTGTTCAGGCTCGCCGTCGCAGGATCGGCCGCAGGCTTGCCCGACAGCCGCAATGAAATTACCGGTCGAACGGCGTTGCCTGGGGCTTGTTTTAATGTTGACAATGAGAGTGATTCGCATTAACATCAATATCGTCACTGGGAGCTTGTTATGTACATTTGCATCTGTCAGAAAATCACTTGTGGTCAGATTCGCGCTGCTGCCAGCGCCGGGGTCAGCAGCATTCAGGACCTGAAACAGCAACTTGGTGTTGCCAGCCAGTGCGGAAAATGTGCCCGCTGTGCGCGTGGTGTACTCAACGAGGCGCTGGAGTGCAAGGCGCATAAAGACCCGTCACAGTCATCCTGACTGCGACCAAAACCTTACTTTCATCAAAAATATTAGTCTTCAGTTTTCCTCTGATGGCTTGACCTCTGTTTGGGCCGCGCTATATTCATAGCACGTCACATCACTAATAGCGTTTAAATTCAGCTGCAGGGGAGTCTCGGCATGAAAGGCGATAGTAAGGTTATCAAGTATCTCAACAAGGCCTTGAAAAACGAGTTGGTCGCCATCAACCAGTATTTTCTTCACGCCCGTATGTATGAAAACTGGGGCCTGAATGAGCTCAACAAAAAAGAGTACGAAGAATCCATTGATGAAATGAAGCATGCGGATGCCTTGATAAAACGCATCCTGTTTCTGGAGGGCCTGCCGAACCTGCAGGATATCGGCAAACTCCAGGTGGGTGAGAACACCGAGGAAATCATGCGCTGTGATCTTGCCGTTGAACTTGAAGCCGTACCCGTGCTGCGCGAGGCCATCGAATATTGCGAGCAGTCCAAGGACTATGTATCACGTGAACTGTTCGAGGATATTCTCGCCGGGGAAGAAGAACACATAGATTGGCTGGAGACCCAGCTGGAACTGATAGAAAAAGTCGGCCTGCAGAATTATCAGCAATCGAAGATGTAGTGCGTTGCTGGCGGAAAAAGCCGGGCGAAACTGCCGCCGGCAGCGGTTCAGGCCAGCATCGCCATAGATCGGGCCAGGCACGAATGGCACTAAGTTAAGCCTATTTAGCCCATTGTAGGGCCGGATTCATTCGACCAGCCATGTTGCCATTCCATCTATCATCCCGGATATAGCCACAATGTGGGTAGCCGCCAACAGCTACTGGCCGAATAAATTCGGCCCTACAGAGGAAGAG
>JBDNAP010000555.1:0-2952 GCA_039768325.1 Thiogranum sp. | reverse complement strand
AATGGCACTAAGTTAAGCCTATTTAGCCCATTTTAGGGCCGAATTCATTCGACCAACCATGTTGCCATTCCATCTATCATCCCGGATATAGACACAATGTGGGTAGCCGCCAACAGCTACTGGCCGAATAAATTCGGCCCTACAGAGGAAGAGCCGCCTTAACTTAGCGCCATTCATTACGTATGTCAGTCTATTCGAGGGCATTGATCTGCAGTGGTTGCTGTAAAGGCTGTTGATCGAACAGCAGCTGTTCCCCATCCAGTCTGACGCGGCCTTGCGCCAGCCAGCGTATGGCCTGTGCATAGAGTCGGTGTTCCTGTTTCAATACGCGTGCCGCCAGCTGTTCGGCGTCATCATCGGGTCGTACCGGTACTTTAACCTGTACGATCACCGGGCCGCCATCAAGTTCCTCTGTGACAAAGTGGACACTGGCGCCGTGTTCCTCGAACCCTTTCTCAATCGCTCTCTGATGGGTGTTAAGGCCGCGCAATTCAGGTAGCAGGGATGGGTGAATATTGAGCAGCCGGCCCTGGTAGTGGTGCACAAAGGCGGGCGTCAGAATCCGCATGAAACCGGCCAGTACGACCAGCCCCGGTTCAAATCGGTCGATCAGTCCCTGCAGTGCACGGTCATAGTCATCCCGGTCAGGGTAGTCGGCCGCATCCAGCGCCAGCGTATCGATGTTTTCCTGGTGGGCGTATGAAAGGCCGGGAGCCCGTGTCTTGTCGCTGATAACAGCCTTCACCACAGCGGGCAATTCGCCGTGCCGGATGGCGTCCAGAATCGCTTTCAGGTTGGAGCCGCGTCCCGATATCAGTACAACCAGAGACAGCGGTTGTTTGTGGTCAGACATTCAGTTCAACGCGCGCCTGGCCTTCAGCTTTCTCGACACTGCCCAGAACCCAGCCGTTTATACCGTGTTCTGCCAGGATGGTCAGGCATTGCGTGATTCCGGACGCCGGCAGGCAGATCACCATACCGACGCCGCAGTTGAAGGTACGGTACATTTCGAAGGTCTCCACCTGCCCCTGTTCCTGCAACCAGGAGAAGATGAGCGGCCATCGCCAGCTTGACTCCTCGATGCGGGCCAGGGTGTTCTCGGGCAGCATTCTCGGCAGGTTCTCCGGCAGGCCGCCACCGGTGATATGACACAGACTGTGGACTTCAACCTGCTCCAGCACGGCCAGCAGAGGTTTGACATAGATGCGGGTAGGTTCAAGCAGCCAGTCGAGCAGGGTTTTGCCTTCCAGCGGGGTGTCGATGCCGGTATCGGTGACCTCGAGAATTTTGCGGATCAGTGAATAGCCATTGGAATGCGGGCCGGAGGCCGGCAGCCCGATCAGGATGTCGCCCGCTTGCACCGACTGGCCGTCGATCACTTTGTCCTTTTCAACAATACCGACACAGAAACCGGCCAGGTCATAGTCTTCGTGCTTATACATGCCCGGCATTTCAGCGGTTTCACCCCCGATCAGGGCCGCACCGGCCAGCTCGCAGCCTTGCCCGATGCCCTGGATGACGTCGGCGGCAGTATCCACATCCAGTTTTCCAGTGGCGTAGTAATCCAGGAAAAACAGGGGCTCGGCGCCCTGCACCACAATATCGTTGGCGCACATGGCGACCAGGTCGATGCCGATGGTGTGGTGGCGGCCGCTGTCGATGGCCAGTTTAAGTTTGGTGCCCACGCCATCGGTCCCCGACACCAGCAGAGGTTGACGATAACGATCGAGCGGGAGTTCAAACAGGGCACCAAAGCCGCCGAGACCGCTGACAACGCCCGCGCGGCGGGTTTTGGCGACGGCAGGTTTAATGCGTTCAATCAGAGAATTACCGGCGTCGATATCGACGCCGGCATCCCGATAACTGATCGGTGAACCGGAAGGGGTTGAATGCTGGCCCGACACATCAGACTCCAGATTG
This sequence comes from Thiogranum sp., assembly GCA_039768325.1. GTDB lineage: Bacteria > Pseudomonadota > Gammaproteobacteria > DSM-19610 > DSM-19610 > Thiogranum. The sequence goes on along the minus strand of JBDNAP010000555.1, from coordinate 1,032 downwards.
GGTAAAACGTCATGGTACAGGTAATTGCCGATGTGATGCCATATCACCACCCATTCCATAGCTATGGTATGGTAGCGCCAGGTTGTCAAATTTGTGATGAAACCATTGACTGTACATAACTGTATTGCCTGCCTGTTTGTGCTGCTGGTATCGGTGAGCGCTCATGCTGCGCGTGTGGACGACCTGTTCCAGGTCGAGGTGGTCGCCGACGGCCGCGATGCCGGTTCACGCGATGCCGCGCTGCGACAGGCGCTCGGGCAGGTTCTGTTGCGTATTACCGGCAGTCAGGAATCGCTGAGACATCCTTCGCTCAAACCGCTGCTTAAAAATCCCAGTCGTTTCGCGCAACAGTACAGGTTTCGGGAAGTTCCGGCGGAGACACCGGAGCAGGCGGAGCAATTGAGGCTGTGGGCACAATTCGACGGGGTGGTGCTGGCCAGGGAGGTACGTGAGGCCGGCTTGCCGTACTGGGGAAGTGAAAGGCCTGACGTTCTGCTGTGGCTGGCGATAGATAACCGGGGCCGGCGATACCTGGTTTCCGACAACTCGGGAGGCAGCGTGGCCCGTAGCCTGTCGCAGTCGGCTTCCCGACGGGGCTTGCCGCTTACTCTGCCTTTGATGGATCTTGAAGATCAGCGCGCAGTGCAGTTTACCGACGTCTGGGGTGGTTTTGTCGGTTCCCTGGAAGAGGCTTCACAGCGTTACCGGCCACAGGTCATCCTGGTCGGTAAACTGGGTCGCTCAGGAACCAGCGGCGACTGGCGAGGCAGCTGGAATCTGCTCGCTGCCGGCAATCAGCAGAGCTGGACGTCGCACGCGGCAAACCTGGAGGACGCGGTCGAGCAGGGTATTGGTGAGACGAGCGAGTGGCTGGCGCGTCAGTACGCGGTTGTCGCTACCGATGAGGCCGTGCGTTCACTGCTGGTTGAAGGGGTTCAGGGTCTTGATGATTATGCCCGGGTGTCGAACTACCTGGCCTCATTGACCCCGGTTGAACAGGTGCAGGTGGCGCGGGTAAATGGCCAGGAAGTT
>JBDNAP010000554.1:0-2880 GCA_039768325.1 Thiogranum sp. | reverse complement strand
TGTCAATTGCCAGCCAGCCAGCTTTGATTCAAGAAGCGGTCGATTGGGGCGTAGTCATCTGTTAGAACGGTATCGTTGCGGTGTGACAGGATCTCCCTGTGAAAGGCTTCATCCAAGGCTGAAAACCGGGTCAGGTCTGGTGCTGGTACCACAACAGAGGAAAACCCGGTTGTCTGTTTTCCTGCCACAAGCACGAATACCCGCTGCTCGTTTTGTTCCGGTCGACTGGCCTTGGTCCAGATTTCCACTTCGGGAAAGACGACCTTCAACGTGTTGAATATTGATGCAAGCGCGTACATGCGCTCGGGAAAATCGATTACGTTCATAAGAAACACACCATCGTCTTCAAGCCGGTCTGCGACAAGTTCAAAGAACTCCTTGGTAATCAGATGAACGGGTATCGCGATGTCGCTGAATGCGTCTCCGACAATGACATCAAAACGCTCCTGAGGACGCATTTGAAGCGCGCGCCGGGCGTCTTCATGCAAAATCTTCATGCTTTTCGGTGCTAGCCAGAAGTCATTGATGGCAATATCCGTTACCTGGGGATCGATTTCCGCAACCGTGATAGGACCGGTGTTTCTATCCTCCCAGGCTCTCGGCACGGAATAGGTGCCGCCGCCGATAAAGAATGCAGAGAACTGGCGGCCTTTCATCCTGCCCCGGGCTATTGCATCAAGCATGGCAGTGAACTCACTGAACATGACGCGCGGCACATCTCGTGCACTTGTGCCATGCGATAGATGATCTAGTACCAGTCTTCTTACGGGAGCTTCGGGATTGGCGGATACGTCAATTACCCGAATACAGAAATACTGACTTTCCCGGGTGCAGGGTGATGTTTGCAGAGCTGACACCACGCACAACGCCACCGAAAAAAACGCGATTGCGGTCACTTGCCCGATGCGGGACAATCCATTCCCAAGCACGATCAGCAACAGACCTACAGATGCATAGGTTATCGTGACGACCGCAAGGGTTAGTGCTGTTCCCAGCCAGGGGATGAACACGAACCCCGCCAGTAAAGTGCCTGCAATGGCTCCGATGGCCCCGGCAGCGAACATGGTACCAAGCGCGCGGCCGGACCCGTGTTGCTTGTCTGAGACTGCAATCTGAGCCAGGACCGGCGCCGGTACCCCGGCAAAAAGAGACGGCAAGAAAAAAACACTGAAAGTCAGAACCACTATTTCCCACACCGGATCACCAATCGTCTCGAGCAGACGGCCTGCAATCAACCGCAGAGCCAATACAGCACCCGCGGTGGTTACTGCAGCTGCCAGCACTACCCATCCGGTGTAGACCAATGCATTCGATTGTTCGCGTTCGGCAACTCTACCGCCCCACCAATGACCAACCGAAAAACCGATCAGCACAACCGCAATTACCGATGTCCATGTGTACAGGGACATGCCGACGTAAGGTGCCAGCATTCTTCCGGCAACGATCTCAACCACCAGGCTGGAAGCAGATACCGCTACTTGGAGTCCTACCAGAAGAGACAGCGGGGAATTGAATTGCGCAGCAGACATTGACGGATGCTCCTAAGCTTGGCTGGCTTGCTTTATCGCAAAATCATTGCAATTAACACGCTGGACAATTCTGACACGTAAGCATTGCGGCGCGTGAGAGGATATCCGCCCGGGCACGATAGGGATACCTAATCGGCCACCGCGCATGTCGGACTGTTGCGGGACTCAACACATTTCACGAAACATATAACCTGGACAGGTTCGTGTTATCGATCTGGAGGGGAAAATGAAGATGTCAAAGGGGCTCGCAGCATTTCTGGTTCTGATATTTGTCAGCCTCTATACACGGTGGTCCACCCTTAGTTCCACGTCTGAAAAGGCGACCCCTATTCTGGCTTTACACTCCCGGAGATTTCTTTGAAGGCGCTCCTTGCCGCAATAGCGGACAAGGAGCCTGGCTCTTTGTTGTTCTGAGTAAAGCCAGAGAAATCAAAATGCGATACGATCTTCGATTGCCGCAATACCTGCTTTGGCGCAGGCTTCATCTTCTGCTCCCGAAGGAGCCCCGGACACACCGATGGCCGCAACCATGTCTCCTTCCCCCGCCAAGATCCGCACGCCACCGCCAAGGGGCAGTGCATTTGTTACTTTACGAATGGCCCATGCTTCGCCAGCTTCCGTGAGCTTTGCCAGCTCTCCGGTTTCCGTTCTAAAACTCGCCGCGGTCCATGCTTTCTTGAAAGAAGTATCCGGGGTATGAGCGCCTGCCAGCTGATCCCGAATAGTTACTTGCAAGACACCAAACCGGTCGGTGACACTGACTGCAACCTGGTATCCGCGTTTTCGACAATCAGCCAAAGCTGCTTGCGCTGCTTCAACCGAAAGTTCGGGTTTCATTACCCTGAAAGAAGTGAAGCTGTCCTCCTGAGCCATGGCAGCGCCAGGCGTGGCAAGAATTCCGGCAACAGCGGCGCCCACTGCGGTTTTCCTCAAACTCATGATCTCCTCCTGTCAAATACCGCAAAAAACTAGGATGGATGACAGTCCTGGTCTTTGAGGGAGATCAAATCGAAATACCAACCCTGCCGGCCGTTGTTTAAACACCGTTTCTGTAATGGGATATTTGTCCGCTTTCGGCAGATACTGCGTGCTGCAACGCGTTATTAAGCAAACCCGACGCAATAAACGCATTCACTCTCGGCCGGTTAAAGACATTCAGTGCTGATTGGAATTGCTGTCCTGCGAGACCAAGAGCTTTCATCCGGTGCTCACTTCAGAGATAGCCGGGTCCGATCGGCGGTGATGCGAGGCACGGCAGATCCTGATACCTGCCGCGTGCCTGCCAGCCTTTCAACCCAGATTGGCGCAAAGAACATAATCCAGGCAGATTTGATCCATATCATATGCAATA
>JBDNAP010000553.1:0-4341 GCA_039768325.1 Thiogranum sp. | reverse complement strand
TTGTTGGAATTCATGGCGAGAATGGCTATTTTTACCGGTGTTTTCGTGTCCTGGCTTGAAAAATAAGCAGGGGCTAGCTCCTTCACCAGCATGAATCCGGGCAGACCCAGACCATAGGCTAGCAGGGCGAGACCCGCCATATCCACATCGTGGCGCTGGAAATCGCCATATTGAAACAGCGTCGCTACCACGGGTTTGGCAAGAATGATCAGGCCGGCGGCAGCCGGCAGGCCAATCAACAGCACCCAGCGCAGACCGATGTCCAGGGTATGTGAAAACTCCTCTGCCGATCCCCTGGCGTGGGCGCGGGAAAGAATCGGCAGGATCACTGTGGCCAGCGCGATACCGAAGACACCCAGCGGAAACTCGACCAGCCGGTCGGCATAATACAGCCAGCTAACGCTGCCGGTCACCAGAAAAGAGGCCAGCAGAGTGTCGAACAACAGATTGATCTGCGATACCGATGAACCGAGGATACCCGGCACCATCAGCTTCAGTATCTTGCGCACCCCGGCATCCCTCAGCCCCCAGCGTGGCCTCGGCAACAGGCGCAACCGCGCCAGTGCCGGCAACAGAAACAGCAGCTGCACAAAGCCCGCCAGCAGCACGCCCCAGGACAGGGCGATCATCGGCTGTTCCAGGCCGGGGGCGACCAGCAACGCCATGGCGATCAACACCACGTTCAACCAGACCGGTGTAAAAGCCGCCGCCGCAAAGCGTCCGTAACTGTTGAGAATACCGGCTGCAAACGCCACCAGCGCCATGAATAACAGGTAGGGAAACGTGAACCGCAGCATATAGGCGGTCAGATCGAACTTGAGCGGATTGCTCCAGAATCCCGGTGCAAACAGCAACACCAGCAATGGACTGGCGAGAACGCCGACCAGTACCAGCAGTCCCAGCAGTCCCAGCAGGGTACCTGCCACGCGGTCTACCAGCGCCTTGACCTCAGCCTGTTCCCGACGGGTCTTGTATTCGCTGAGCACCGGCACAAAGGCCTGTGAAAAAGCCCCTTCGGCAAACAGCCGGCGCATGAAGTTGGGGATTTTGAAGGCCACGAAAAAGGCGTCCATGCCCGCACCGATACCAAAGCGCGCAAACACCATGTCGCGCAACAGCCCCAACACACGCGAAATCAGCGTCATAGCGCTCACTGTGGCGGTACTCCTGACCAGTCGACCGCTCATATCAGCGCCACCAGATTGACAAATCCAGCGGAAATCCGCATAGTACCGGGCTCTTTGGACCCTGGAACAGGAGAATTATTTTGGCAAACTCGGCTCAGGCGCGTAAACGCGCCCATCAGGCGGAAAACCGCCGCCAGCGCAATGCCGGTCAGCGCTCTGCGCTGCGCACCCATATCAAGAATGTCGTTAAAGCAGTTGCCGCCGGTGATGCGGAAGCTGCCCAGGCCGCCTACCGGAAAGCTGTTCCGGTTATCGACAAATCTGTCGGCAAGGGCCTGATCCATAAAAACAAGGCTGCCCGTCATAAAAGCCGCCTTGGCCAACACGTCCGCTCGCTGCAAAGCTGATTGCTGGCTGTTTCCAGGTTGCCGATAAAGCCGGTCTTTGACCGGCTTTTTTATTACTTTGTTCAAACCGTCACCCGGCCAAAATATCCAGTCCAGACGCCGCAGCCGCACACCGGCCTGTCTCCATTGAATCGAAAAACCTGTTGATTGCAATCCATCGGCATTCAAAGCAATACAAGGTTATCCCTGTGGATCAGCTCGGGCTCGTCGACATAGCCTAATAACTGCTCGATTTTCTCGCTGCCCTGACCGATGATTTTACGCGCCTCTTCAATATCGTAATTCACCAGGCCGCGGGCGACTGCAACACCATCGGGGTCGTGGCAACTGACGACTTCGCCGCGCTGAAAATCGCCTTCCACGGCAGTAACGCCCACCGCCAGTAAACTCGATCCCGACTGCCGCAAGACCCTGACCGCACCCGCATCGAGTGTCAAACGCCCCCTCGCCTGCAGCTGTCCGGCCAGCCACTGCTTTCGTGACGCCAGACGGCCGCTGGCGGGGTGCACCACTGTACCGAGCTGCTCACCGGCTGCGATCCTCTCCAGCACCCGTGCTGCATGCCCCGCCGCGATCCAGGTCACAGTACCGGAGCGCGCCGCCAGTTCCGCCGCCCTCACCTTGGTCGCCATACCGCCCCGCCCAAGGCCGCTGCTGCTGGAACCACTGGCCGCTGCAAACAAACGGGAATCTCCGGCGTCGGCCTCGTCAATCAGCCTGGCAGTCTCATTGCGCCGCGGGTCACAATCATATACACCCGCCTGATCGGTGAGGATCACCAGCAGATCCGCTTCCACCAGATTGGCAACCAGCGCCGCAAGCGTATCGTTATCACCAAAGCGCAATTCATCACAGGCAACGGTATCGTTTTCATTTACGACAGGAATAACGCCCAGGCTGAGCAATTTACGCAGCGTACTGCGAGCATTGAGGTAACGCGTACGGTTAAGCAGGTCGTCGTGGGTCAGAAGTACCTGTGCCGTATGCAAGCCGTGCCGCTGAAAGTTCGATTCGTAAGCCTGTACCAGGCTCATCTGTCCGACGGCCGCCGCTGCCTGCAGGGAAACCAGCTCATGCGGCCGGCCCTGCCAGCCCAAACGGTTCATGCCTGCCGCGACCGCGCCGGAAGACACCAGCACCAGCTCACAGCCGCGCCGACGCAAAGTGGTCATTTGCTCGACCCAGAGGTGAATCGTTTTCATATCGAGGCCTCGCCCGTTATCAGTCAGCAGCGCGCTGCCGATCTTGATCACCCAGCGAGTTCCCCTGCCGATCTGTGCACGATTTTTTCGACTGTTCATGTTTCTTCAGCGACGCCTTGCCGTTGCTTCTCGATATACTCCATGATCGCCCACAGCAGCGGGCGGGTGCCCTGTTTGGACAGAACTGAAGTTTCAAACACCGCTCCTTTCCAGTCCAGCCTTTTTATAATATCCAGGCAGTGCGCCTGTCGCTCGTGTTCCGGCAGCAGATCGGTTTTATTCAATACCAGCCAGCGTTCGCGCCCACCCAGTTCTGCACTGAACTTTTGCAGCTCAGCCACAATAAGCTGAACATCCTGCACCGGATCACTGCCATCCATCGGTACCACGTCGACCAGATGCAACAGCAAACCAGTACGCGACAGGTGCTTGAGAAACTGCACACCCAGGCCGGCACCTTCCGCCGCACCTTCAATCAGTCCAGGTATATCGGCGACAACGAAACTTCTGTGCGGCTCCACTCTAACCACACCCAGGTTCGGGTACAGCGTGGTAAAGGGATAATCGGCTACTTTGGGTCTGGCAGAAGAAATGGCCCGAATCAGGGTGGACTTGCCGGCGTTGGGTTTGCCGAGCAGCCCCACATCGGCCAGCAACTTCAGCTCCAGACGCAAACAGCGCTGCTCACCCGCCGTTCCGGGTTTCGACTGCCGTGGTGCTCGATTGGTGGAACTCTTATAGCGTGTATTGCCGAGTCCGTGAAAACCGCCACGGGCAACCACCAGCCGCTGTCCGTTCTCGACCAGATCACCCATCAACTCATCGGTATCCTCGTCATATACCAATGTACCGACCGGCACCCGGATTTCGAGGTCGTCGCCTTTCCTGCCGGTACAATTGCGGCCACGCCCGTTCTCACCACGCCGAGCCGCGAAATGACGTTCATAGCGAAAATCGGCCAAAGTGTTCAGTGCGGTATCAGCGATCATCAGAACACTGCCACCATCACCGCCATCTCCACCGTCCGGCCCCCCCAGCGGGATGAATTTCTCGCGGCGAAAACTGACACAGCCGTTGCCCCCGTCACCGGCCTTGACATCAATTGTGGCTTCGTCGACGAATTTCATGGTCAGGTTTCGTTACACGCAGTTAAAGTCAGCCACCAGGAGCCGGTTGGACTTAGGATGATTCCAGTGCCGCGCTCCCTCTCACCCCGCTACGAACACCTAAGTGCGACAGGCTGCTTTGGGAACATAAAAAAGCCCCGTACTGGACGGGGCTTCTAATCGCGACCGGAAACCGGTCAGGACGAAAGCACGTCCACGAATTTTCGATTCTTTGCACCGCGAATTACGAATTTCACGACACCATCGGCCTTGGCGAACAGCGTGTGGTCCTTACCGCAGCCCACGTTGACTCCAGGATGAAAACGCGTACCACGCTGACGTACAATAATATTCCCAGCCAGTACTTCCTGTCCGCCATAGCGTTTAACACCCAGGCGTTTGGATTCTGAATCGCGCCCGTTTCTGGTACTACCACCGGCTTTCTTGTGTGCCATTGCTGCTTACCTCACGCTCAGGCAGAAATGCCCGTGATTTCCAA
>JBDNAP010000552.1:0-4363 GCA_039768325.1 Thiogranum sp. | reverse complement strand
GAACCTGAACCCTCGGCTGCCGCCTCACTCCTTCCTAAAGGTCTTGTTCCAGTACTTGGTGCGCTCGAGCATTTCATCTTTGACCTCGTTGGGGATCAGCTCGAGGGGCTCCTGGCTCTGCCGGACCTCCCAGCCACCGCCGAGCGACCGGTAGACGTCGACCAGGTTAGTGGTGACCGTCCCCTGTATCGTAGCGAACTGGTCCTGCTGAGTAACGAGCGTCTCAAGGGTGGTGATGACGGTGTTATAGGGCACCTCCCCTTCCTTGTACTGCAGGGTCGAAACGTCGACCGCCCGCTGGGCGGCATCCGCCGCCGACCGTAAGGCCGTGAGCTGCTGCTGGCTCTTGAAGAAAGCCACGATGGCGTTCTCGACCTCGCCTTGTGCCTGCAGCACCGTCTGGCGGTAGTCCTCCAGCAGTTGCTGGAACGCAGCGTCCTGCAACCGGATGTTGTTCTTGAGCCGCCCGTATTGGAAGATGTTCCATTGAAAGGCGCCGAACAGATTATAGCCTAATGTTTGGGCGCTGAAAAGGTCACTGAAACTCAGGTCTTGGTCGGTCGAAACGGTAGTAACGATGGAGCCGCCCAGTCCGAATGCCGGATAGAGTTCGCTGACCGCAACACCAATCTGGGCGCTCTGGGCCGCCAGCAGCCGCTCGGCGGTGCGGATGTCCGGCCGGCGCCGAATCAGGTCTTGCGGCATGCCGACGGCGATCTCGGGCGCAACGGTCGGTACCGGCTGCGGTGTACCGAGCAGTGTGCTCATGTCGAACGGCGGCCGGCCGAGCAGGGTCGCCAGTGAATTCTTGAACTGTTGTAGCGACAATTCGAGCGACGACACCGACGCATGGGTGTTGTAGAACAGGGTCTGGGCCTGGTCGACGTCCAGGGAACTGACCTCGCCGCCTTCGAACTTCGCGGTGGTGATCCGCACGCTCTCCTGCTGGATCTCGAGGTTGTGTCTCGCCACCGCAACGCGCTGCTGGGTGGTGCGGATGAGCAGGTAGGTCTGTGCGACCTGGGCGATCAACGACACCATGACGCCATCGTAGCTGCCAACGCTGGCGTCCAGGTCTGCCGACGCCGATTCGATCTGGCGCTTGAAACGGCCCCAAACGTCGGCCTCCCAGGCCAGGTTGAAGCCAAGATCGTAGATCTCATAGGCCGGTGAGCTGACGACGCCCGCGATCCCGGCCTGGCCGCTGAGCTGCTGCTGTTGCGGGTACTGGTTGCCAATCGCAATCAAAAGCTGCTGCCGTGCCTGGAGCACCCGCAGCCCGGCTGAACGCAGAGACAAATTCTGTGCCAGAGCCGTCTCAACGAGCTGATCGAGGATCGGATCCTTAAAGGCCGTCTTCCACCACTCGGGTTCCGCCGGTGCGGTGGTGTCCAGAAGCGGGTCCTCGTACTCGAGATATTCCGGCATGACCGGCGCCGTCGGCACCTGGTAGTCCGGACCCACCGTCATGCAACCGGAGGCAACCACAGCCGACAGCGCGCAAAGGCCGAGGATCTTCACTAAGCGATTCATCGTCACCTCCCTATTGGAGTGCCTTGGGCGCGGCGGGCACCGCTTTGTTGCGGCCATTTTCCGTGGTGTCGGTCATCACCAGCACCGAGCAGGTCGTTCCCACCCGCAGCTTGATGTCCTCGGGCACATCGCTGAGATGGATGCGCACCGGCACCCGCTGGGCCAGTCGGATCCATTCGAAGGTGGGGCTGATAGAGGGCAGCAGATCAAAGCCCGTGCTGCCGTCCTGCTGGGCAATCCCCCAGCCGATGCTGTCGACACGCCCCTCGAGGGGCCTGTCGGAGTAAGTCATCAGGGTCACGACCGCCCGGTCGCCGGCACGTATATTGGCAATCGTATTCTCCCTGAAAAAGCCATCGATCCAGTAGCTGTTGATATCGACCAGCGCCAGGGCGGGCTGGTTGGCGACGGCCTGGCTTCCAAGTCTGAGGCTGAGGTTGGTGATGTAACCGTCCACCGGCGCTTTCACCTGGGTAAACTCCAGGTCGAGCTCGGCCTGCCGCAACGCGGCCAGCGATGCCCGCACCTGGGAGTTGGCGTCCCCGATGGCGCCAAGCTGCGCTTGCGCTTCGGCCAGGCTGGCTTGCGATTCGGCCAAAGCCGACTGTGCCTGCCGGAGCCCGGCCTCGGCGGCGATCCTTTTTTGCACCGATACCTCATAGGCGGCCTGGGCGCTTTCTACCGATCTTTTCGAGGTGGCCTTCTGCGGCAGTAGATTTTTTTTGCGCTCGTACTCGGCCTTGTTTTTGGCGATGGTGGCTCGAAGCTGGGCGATCGAGCTTTTGGCTTGCTCAATACTTTCCCGCGATATATTCACCCCTGCCCGGGCTACCTCGACCTGCTTCTCCAGGGCCTGCACGTTGTCCCCGGTTTCGTCCAGCTGCGCGCGGGCCTGATCGAGGCTGGCCTGGAACGTGCGCGGGTCGATCTCGAAGAGCAGATCCCCGGCCTTGACGAACTGGTTGTCCCGGATCGGCAGCGCGACGATCGGGCCGGACACCCGTGAGGTTAGTTGGATAACCTCGGCCCGCACCTGGCCGTCGCGGGTCCACGGGTTGACGACGTAATCCCAGTACTTGAACAGGACCAGGATCACGGCGACCGCCACGATCGCGCCGGTCAGAAGGTATTTCAAAAATTTTTTCATGTCGCATCACCTCGTTAGATGGGAATGAGTACGGTGCCGAAGAAGACCGTGAATATGACTGCCAGCGCCACAAAGACCAGCGGCGGGTAGAAGAAGTATTTTGACAGCCGAAAACGATTGAGCAACCGCGCCGTCACCACCGCCGCGATCGTCCCGAGTATGCCGGCGATGAGCAGCGGTGGCAGATAAACCCCGCCGATGTGGAATTCGCTGGGTATGAAATGCATGTCAGCCTCCTATTATTACGCGAAATAACCGCAAAAATTTGTAATTCAAAGAATAAGATCTGAAGGTTTCAGGTGTCGGGTTTCAGGTGTCAGGAAAAAGAAGCGTAGAAGCTGAAACCTGATCCCTCCAATCTTCCTGAAACCTGAACACTGAAACCTCCATCGCCATCCTTCCCGAAACCTCATATGAAACTAGCCAAGGGCAAAGTTTCTTTTTTGATTAAATTGGCCGCTTTTCAGGCCAGCGGCTGCCCTGAACACTTACACCTGATACCTTCTTTCCGACACCTGACACCCGTAACCTTTATTACTATGGATTTTCCCTAAAACCTCTCCTCCCTCCACTCCCTCCAGTCGACGTTACCGGCAACACCGGCATAGGCGACGGCCGCTTCGGAAACGCCTCGGAAGGCTCCCAGCAGCCGGTAAAAATTCTCGCTGTCCCGTTCGCTGAGTTTACCCTCCGCAGCCTTGTTCATGGTCACCTCGATGCGCCCTTCCAGATGCTCGAGCTGCGCCGTCAGCCGTTCGCGCAACGTATCGGCAGGCTCCGCCGCCGGGTCCCGGGACAAACTTTGAAAGGCCTCCTGCACCTTCAAGCGGAAGGCGCGCACGTCCGTCAGCAGCTCGCGTACCAGCAGCGCCGCCTGCGGGTTGGCGGTTGCCTCCATAAACTCCTGCATGCGGTAGGCAAGCGCCTGCAGGTTAGTCGTCAACGCCAGTATCCGGTCCGGTGTGGTTCCGGGGAGCACCTTTGTATCGACGGCCTGCCCCCAGGCACCGAGCTTCTGCGGCAGCGTCTCGATCTCCCGGGCGTGGAAGGCCTGCCTCCAGCGGTCCAGACGCGTCGGGGTCATGGTCAGATTCCAGCGCATCGTGGTCATCAGGTACTCGCAACTGCGGAAGAAGCGCCCGAGCAAACGCAGGAAGACCTTTTCCGGCTGCGCCGAAGACGGGATCCAGGCGGCCAGAGCGAGCACGCCAGCGAGAATGAGGAACATCACCGCGGTGTCGGCAACCGTCAGGAAATTGTAGTGCTGCTGGTTGGAAACGCCGATGATCATCAAGAAAAGGGCAAGGCCAATCGCCCGTGTCGCACCCTGCCGCGGTGTCGAGAACAGGTAAGCGATGGCGAAGGTGGTGAGGAAAATCATCGATCCCAGTCCGACGAAGCTGGAAAGTTGCGGCATCACGAACACATACAGAATGCCGGCGAAGGCGATGCTGGAGAACACGGGCTTGATTATGCTCAACACGGGCATCCGGGGGTTGGTAGCAAGCGTCATCCCGATCGACCCCGCCGCCGACACGATGCCATTGCCACCCGGCACTTCAACATAGATCCACAGCAGATAGGCCATCCACAAGGAGGCCATCACCCTGACCACCGCTATTATGCTGTCGGGGTCGGGCAACAGACGGGGCCGCGGCGCGTCCGCTGGTGGCGGTGATATGG
>JBDNAP010000551.1:0-8756 GCA_039768325.1 Thiogranum sp. | reverse complement strand
GTGGCTGGAACAAGTTCGTCAAGCAGCCAGCTGAACCCTGATCTCATCCTGACAAAAAAGCCCCGCTGGTTTCTCAGGCCACTGCCGTTACCGACACGTTGTCAGATACCCTTACCACCGCCACAGACAGCAGCCACAGCATATAAACCACAACGACCCGTGCAACTGCCCTCGTGGGGACGCTCTGAATGGGTCAATATCAGTGGCGGGGTAAACCCGTTTCCTGGATGTAGATTTGACGAAGAAGATGACGCCAGTTTTCGTATTGAGCTTCCGCGGAGCCCGTGAGGGTCACGGCTCTACCCTTGACCTCGATGACTTTCGGTTTCAGATCCGCTTCAAATGAAGTATTCAATTCGTGTAAAGCTTCGACGTGTATCTCGGACTGCGCCTGTTTCTTTAAACCGCTGGCGAACACGGTGGCACCGCCTGCCGCGGTAGCCAGACTGACAATCTGGCCGGCACCGCTGTTACTGTTTACCCCCCCCGCCACACCGGCGACCACTGCAGCCGCCCCCATACCCATCCGGTTTCGTGCCGAGCGCCGCAATCTCTTCAATTCGAGTGATTCTTCATAGTTAAGCTTCAACCATTCCCGGTAAGCCGGTTTCATGTCCCGATAGAATGCGGCGTAATAGCCGTCCAAAGTATCCAGCAGCATGAGGTCGCGTTGCCGGATGCTGCGCACACGTTGCAGCATCGGGTCGTTAGCGGCCGGCAACCGGTGCAAGGAATATTCACCCGTTGATCCCTCGGCAAGATAGTCCCCGAAAACATCGGGCGCCAGATTCGCCGCAAATCTGAGCTCAGCGACGCTGCGCGTGATTTCAAGCACCTCGTCTGCGAGTTCCTCCCTGGCAATGAGCATGTCATTGGCGATGGCGTTATAGACGGCCTGAAAGGGCTCATCTTCGCTGAAATGCTCATCGAAATAGACGTATTTACTTGCCAGGGCCGAATACTGTCTCCTCAGCCAGGTGCGGCCCGTCGCGTCGCGTACTTCGACATCCAGAATAAGCTCACTGCCATCGGACTCGACAATATCAGCTGTCACCAGGACATCGACATTGCGTCCGCTGTCGGGGACAAGCCTTACCGCACCCCATTGGCCACCATGGTCCAGTGTCTTTTTGAGCGCGTAGGGCATATAGCGCGCCTCAGCCCTCCTGATCTCCAGGTAAGCTTCTGAATTTTCGCTGGATTTCTCCTCCTCAGACAGACCGGAGTCGAATACCCCGATAGCCACGTCCAGAAGCCGTTGCTCGACAGGAGGGTACTCGGCCTGGATGGCAGGTGGCGCGTTTGCATGAATAACCTGCTCGCTGGTGCAGGCAACCAGGAACCCGGTCAACACGCAAAACGTGCCCCATAGTAGCGCCCTGCTGCCCGTGCACTGTATCATGCTGGAATACCCATATTGCTGCCGTAATAGAAACTTGTTCTTGTTTATCAGATAGTTGGCCAAATGGACATACCGCAATCCGATTCTGCTGGATACCTCTAATAATAAATACTAGCGCACCTGGCGGATACTCACACTGCAAGCGGGTTTCAAGCTCCTATACTTGAGGATGAGGAGCTGACCCCGACCATAAGTAACGGTGGCCCATAAACATGATAATAATGCAGCGCACAAGGCTGGAAACGGCCGGTGTTGGGGCGTCAGGCCCCGTGCTCATCACCCTGGGCGCACTGGCCCTGGCAGTCAGCGGTTGTTCGACAGCCCTTCACGTTGACAGCGCCTTTCCCCGGCCGGTCGTTGCAAGCCTGCCCATCGATGTTGGCGTCTACTACGATGAGTCCGTGCGCCAATATACCTTCGAAAAGGTGGCAGACGCGAATTCCGTGGCCTGGTCCATTGAAATCGGTCCAGCCCATGTGCGGTTTTTTAATCAATTGTTTCAACCCGTATTCGATAATCTGGTCCACGTCGACAGCCTGCGGTCCGGTTCCAGTGCACGACCTGTCAGCGTCGTAATGAAACCTTCCATCGAGGAATACACCCTGCAAACACCTGGCGATACAGCGACAGAATTCTACGTGGTTGAAATTCGATATAAACTTTCTTTCTACACGCCTTCGGGAGATTTTATCCAGGGCTGGTCGTTTTCAGGTCAGGGCAGAAGCCGATCCGAGTTGTTCAATACTGATGAATCGGTGCACAAAGCCACCGTCGCTGCGATGCGCGATGCAGCAGCGTGGCTGGTTATCGAACTCACAAAACACCCTGATATCTATACCCAGATTCAAGCACAGCAAAGCGATGACGGAAACAGCCCGGAAGATCACGAGTCCTGAAACCGGCAGGCCTATCAGCGGAAATTGTTTACTCCTGATATTGGGACTGTTGCTTTCAGCGTGCACCACATCACGCATTGACGTAGCCAGACACGTCGCTAACGACCTGAGCCAGGATACCGGGATCGTACTGCTGGCCAGGAAAAAGGACGGCGGGCAGACGACGGAAGAAGACTTCATGGAGTGTCTGAACAAGGCGCTGGTGAAAATGCAGCTGCTGGTCCGCATCTATCCGGAACAGGATTTTCTGGACAATCTGTTCCCCTGGTTTGAATCACGAACCGCTCCGGCCACACCCGAGCAGCTGCCGGCATTGCTGGGTCGCCCAGGGGTCAGGGAAAGAATCACCGAGACCGGTGTACGTTACATCGTCTGGGTAGACGGAAGTTCTGAGAAAGTTGATGGCGGAGGCGGCATGTCCTGCGCAGTCGGTCCAGGTGGCGGCGGGTGTTTTGGCTTTGTATGGTGGGACACAGCCTCCGTTTATGAGGCCAACATATGGGATCTGCAAAGTGGCGGCTCGGTCGGCGCCGTGAGTGCTGATGCGTCCGGCATGTCCTACGTCCCCGCGCTGCTGGTACCGGTACCATTGATTGCCCGGACCCAGACCGCTGCCTGCAAAGGCGTCGCAGAACAGCTCAGGGAATTTTTCAGCGAAGATCGCGCCCTGTAAACCCAGCAATTTTCAACTTAATTAAGCAGGGCCTGGTAAATTCTCAAAGGCAGACGGCCGCCCGTTAACGCTTGCGAAAGTTAGCCGACAGAAGCTCTCGGAACCGACGCCAGGCAGTCTGCAAGCCGGTCATACCAGGTCACCAGGTCAGCAAGGGAAAACGCCGCGTTGGCCGGACTGGGATTGGGTGTCACGAATATCCGGCTTTCACCAATGCGCTGCTGCTGCAATCCCCAGTGGCCCCCTTCCGTATCCATGCCTCCATAACGAAGGAAGTTCTTGTAGGCCAGTTTGCCGTGAAACCAGGCGTATCGCGGCTGGTAACGATTAATAAGCGCGTACAGACGCGGCGCACCCTGGCGGTAGTCCTGCACCCGTAATTCACTGGCCCCACGGGTTGGGCGCTTGACCAGGTCCGTGAAACCGAACCCTTCACATTCCAGCAATTGTCGCATGCTGTCGGGTCCGGGGCTGACTCGCTCATGCAGCAGAGTACTGGCGTTTAATGCCTTCCAGAAGCGATTACGCGGGTTGGCAAAATAGAAACCTGCGGCAATAGATGGCAGAGAGGGATTCAATCCGATAGACAGCAAGCGCAGGTCAGTCTGCAGTACATCGGGCAGTGTTTCAGTTCTCATCATCCGGCATCGCATCGCCTTTACGGACTGGCTGATATGGTCCGTGACGGTGCTTGTCGTGGTAGAACATGCGGTATCGCACAAAGCGCCCCATACTGTCGAAATGCATGAAGGGGTTACCCTCGACCTGTTCGCCGAAGGTCGAGGTGGATTTCTCCGCGTAATTATGTCCAGGTAAAATAGTGGTGCTATAGGGCAAATGTCGTTCCATGTCTTTTAGTGTATGAAACATCTGCTCGGCATCACCACCGCGCAAATCGCAGCGCCCGCAGCCGAACACGAACAGGGTATCACCGGTAATCAAGCGGTCACCTACTCTGTAACAGGCCGAGCCCGGGGTGTGTCCCGGGGTATGCAGCACTTCGATGTCAGTTTCCCCCAGCCTGATGTGATCACCGCCATGATGCAGCGTTGGCAAGTCCTGGCAAGAACCCCAGAAGCGGGCCTCGTCTTTTAACAAATGCAGTTGCGCATCGCAGACCTGCCGAACATCTTCGATACCGTTGATATGGTCATGATGACTGTGTGTTAACAGAATATCGGTAATCCGCAGGCCGCGTTTACTGGCCAGCGCCAGAACCTCCGGCACATCCCAGGCGGGATCCACCACTGCCGCCCTGCCAGTGGCGCCGTCCTCGATCAGGTAGATGAAATTTTCCATAGGCCCCAGTTCCAGGGCGTGAATCGAGAACGGCGCTGTTTCGGTCATTGACGTTTCCTTAATACTATTCGCCTGCTAACAGCCGGACAGGTTGGTATAAAAGGCTTTACACACCTGCCCTCTATTCGGTTTAGTATATACTAAACTTGGCGTTGAACAGCCGACATGACTCTGCAGAACCGTCGGCAGCAGGGATGCTGGCGTCGAGCCTACAGGGATGTATTTACGACGTGTACTGCAGAGTCATGTCGGCTATTCAGCGTACTCGTTCCACCTTGAAATAAGATCAAATAAATGCGTTAACAGAAACACCATGCCTGAAAAAATACACCGCAGCAATATGCAGGACGAATACTGGTTTCAGGAAGGCTGCCATATTCTGGAAGTCGCCAATGACCCCGACGATCCACAGGTTTCCATTGCACGTGCGCGAGTTGAACCTGGCGTGACTACGCAGTGGCACTACCTGCATGAAACCTGGGAACGTTACCTCATCATTGCGGGCGAGGGTATCGCCGAAATCGGCGACCTGGCGCCGGCACAGGTATCGGCAGGGGACGTTGTCATTATACCGCCCGACACACGGCAAAGAATTCGAAACGCGGGGATTCAGGACCTGATTTTCTACGCGATATGCTCACCGCGTTTTACACCTGAGTGTTACCGCTACCTGGAATAAAGAACAGGGTACGAACCTTGGCAGACACATCGATAGCTTAGCAAGGCTTAACTAACCTGAGTTACCTGCTCATTAACAATATTGACAAGGTATTAATGCTGGGAGAAGTGGGCACGGAGTTTACGAACTGTCGCGGGGCCGACACCGTGGATGCCATACAGGTAGCAGTCCTCAGCCCCGTTCAGGACTTGGGCTGAACGTACACCCGCCGCAAACAGGGCTTTGGCAATAGCAACATTTACACCGGCTGCACGCACGCCGGCGAAGAACTCCTGTACAGCCTGCCGGTCTGCAGCGATGTTTTGCGGGGATTTTGCCGGATCATGGGAAATACCGGTCAGCTGCGCCTGTTGTGATTTACGCCAAACTGCAAATACGGCGAAAGTACGGAAGCCGTCTGAATTCGCAATCGTCCGTGGCCAGGCCTTGATGGCTTCTTTGAACAGACTGGCCGATGCAGTCAGCGCGATAATAACCGTCACGCCTTGCGCCAATGCCTGGTTCCACAGCGCAGCCGTTTCGTCCAGCCCGCTGTGTTGCAGCGAAACAAGAAACACGCCGATAGCAACAAGCAGAAAAGCGGCGGCAAGACCGCAAAAACACAACGCCCAGGAAAACGGCGACAGTTTTTCAAGACCTGAGCTGAACCAGTTGCCGGTATTGTTATGCCACTGATCAAAAACAGTAGGATCTGCGTAAAACTCGTGTTCCAGCATAGCGTTGCGTTCCTGTTACCGGATTCGAATGGACAGTGTCCTGTTTCTCAACTACAGATGATATGACCCGGCACACAACTCGTGTCAAAGACACTACACCCGGGTTCGCTCTCTACTTTATCGGCAGCCGAAAAAATGAGTTGAGCCACCCTCAATCGCAGCTTATGCTCTGCTCCCCATGCCATTAATACGCACTCGCAATCTGCGCCTGAGCTTTGGTGGGCCCGCCCTTCTGGATGGTGTCGACCTCAGTATCGAGAGCGGCGAACGTGTTTGCCTGGTGGGCCGCAACGGCTGTGGAAAATCCACACTATTGAAGGTGTTGGAAGGCCGGATCAGCCCGGATGACGGGGATATTGAACGCCGGCAGGGACTCAAAATTGCCGCACTCGATCAACAACTACCCGGGGATTTCTCCGCAAGCGTGTTTGATTGCGTCGCCGAAGGGCTGGGAAAACTTGGGAAACTCATCCAGCATTTTCACCACCTGAGTTTAAAACTCAGCCAGCATCAGGACAGCAAGCTGCTGGAACAGCTTGAAGCCACCCAGCACGAACTGGAAGCCCATGGCGGATGGACACTGGAGCAAAGGGTGGAAACTGTGGTATCTCGCCTGTCACTGGATCCCGATGCACACTTTGACTGTCTCTCCGGCGGTATACAACGACGCGTTCTGCTGGCACGCGCCCTGGTCTCTTCGCCGGACCTGTTGCTGCTCGACGAACCAACCAACCATCTCGACATTCAGGCTATTGAATGGCTGGAGACATTCCTCGTTAACTTTGACGGGACCCTTTTGTTCATCAGCCATGACCGCAGCTTTCTCGCCAGTCTGGCAACCCGCATTATCGATCTGGACCGCGGGGTACTGACGGACTGGCCGGGCGACTACACGACCTACCTCAAGCGCAAGCAGGAATGGCTGGAGACTGAAATCAGTCGTCAGGCGTCCTTCGACAAAAAACTGGCCGATGAAGAACACTGGATCCGGCAAGGCATCAAAGCGCGGCGCACCCGTAACGAAGGCCGGGTGCGTGCTTTGCAGAAAATGCGCGAGGAACGGCGCAACCGGCGTCTGGTCTCAGGCAAAGCTAAAATGCGCTCACAGAATAGTGAAGCATCCGGAAAGCTGGTGGTCGAAACGATTGAGGCCGCTTATTCATTCGCTGATCGCCCGCTGATTCGCAACCTCAACACCACGATACTGCGAGGGGACAAAGTCGGTATCATTGGACCCAACGGGGTCGGCAAGACCACGCTGCTGCGGCTCCTGCTGGGCGAACTGCAACCACAGCAAGGAACGATTCGCCTGGGCACCAAACTGGACATCGCCTATTTCGATCAACGTCGGGCACAACTGGATGAGCAGCGTTCGCTCATTGATAACCTCGCCGATGGCAGGCAATTCATTCAGGTCAGTGACCAGCAACGCCACGTCATCAGCTATCTGCAGGATTTTTTGTTTGCGCCCGACCGCTGCCGGACACCGGTTTCCGCCTTGTCCGGTGGCGAACGCAACCGTCTGCTGCTGGCAAAGTTGTTCAGCAAACCGGCCAACCTTTTCGTACTCGACGAACCAACCAACGATCTGGACATCGACACGCTGGATTTACTGGAAGAGCTGCTGGCTGACTATGAAGGCACCGTGTTGCTGGTCAGTCACGATCGAATGTTTCTGGACCGGGTTGTCACCAGCACGCTGGTTTTTGAAGATGATGCTGTCGTTAACGAATATGTCGGTGGTTACAGTGACTGGCTGCGTCAGCGTAAATCCTGTACACCGGATACACTACAGACTACGAACATACAGGGCACCCCCGCGAACAGGCCCAAACCGCGCTCAGCCAAGCTGAGTTACAAAGACCAGCGGGAGCTCGACGAGCTGCCGCAGCTTATCGAACAGCTGGAAACAGATATCGACGAAATACACAACCGCATGTCCGACCCCGATTTCTACCGGCTTCCATGTAATGAAATCGCCACGAAGAAAGAACAGCTCTCCACCGCCGAGGCTGACCTGCAAACCGCCTATCGGCGCTGGGAGGAGCTCGAACAACAGGGGCCCGGCTGAATAACTTAATATTACAGATCCCCCCGGCGTCTATGACACAATAGCAATTTTAATCTTTACCCGGCAGGGGTAAGGGAGTGATATATGAACGAACAAGACCTGACAAAGGAAGAACGCATCCTGGCTATGGTGAAACAGGTGCTAACCAGCGTTGCCAAAGACACGGCTCCACAACCCGGGCGCAGAAACCCCTTATCCGAACATACCATCCAGGGTATACGTGAATGCCTGATGCTGATCACAGCACGTGAGCAGGAACTCGGACGCGACACGAGCGCGCGGCCCCGCTTCATCGACGAACCGGCATCCGAAGTCGTGGTGCCGCTGGATATTGCTTCAATAAAAAAGGGCGACGAGTAAACTGCCGGTAGCGACCTGCTTTGGACCATGCTGCGAGACACAGCCCGAACAGCTGTAACAGCGGAAACTGCCGAACCAACTGATCAAGGGCGCTGATCGACTCTGGCCAGAATGACAGCCGCCACACCTGCCCTGCTGCTTACGGCTGCGCTTTGCAGCGTGTGTGCTAGGCTTAGATACTGATACTCCAAGGTATAATTCAGTTGGATCAATCCATCGTATTTTCAGTATTTCTTATCTTTACCGGTGCGGCCATTCTGGCAACTGCCGCACTGTATGCGCGCCAGTCGGTACTGGTTGCCTATATCGTCCTGGGCATGTTTATCGGCCCTTCGGGGCTGAGTCTGATCGAAGACGTGAAATTATTGCAGGAACTGTCGCACGTCGGTATCGTTTTCCTGCTGTTTCTGCTGGGCCTCAATCTTCACCCGCAGAATTTGTGGCACATGTTTCGCAAGGCAACTGTAGTCACTCTGGTGAGTTCAGTTGTGTTTGCCACTCTGGGCTTTGCGACTGCCTGGAGCTTTGGTTATGGCGCCGTGGAATCCGCTGTCATTGGTGCAGCCATGATGTTCTCCAGCACCATCATGGGCCTTAAACTGCTACCCAGCACGGTATTACATCACCAGCATACCGGTGAAATCATTATCAGCGTACTGC
>JBDNAP010000550.1:0-3136 GCA_039768325.1 Thiogranum sp. | reverse complement strand
GCTGCAATTCTGTTGTTGAATGCTGGATTGCTGGTGTTTTTGCTATGGCCAAACTCGGAATCTGGGCTTGCATCCGATCCGGTCCCCGTGTCGGCGCTGGACCGGGAACCCGCCCAGTTTCGACATGACAGGCCGGAAGTTGTTCCGGTCGTCAGACAGCCTCCTATGCTTGAGAGTCCTGCGCCACGCGTCCCCCAGCCCACCCACTTTGCACCGGTTCCTGAATCGGCAACACCCGAACCGGTAAAAACTGCAACCGCCGCAATACCAGTGCCCCAGGAGCCAGCAATAGCTGACACCCAGGAGCCGGCAATGCCTGCTACCGTAGTGCTCGCAGAGCCGCGAGCCGAACAGGCACCAAGACCATCGGTCAAGGCCGCCATTCCCGCACTCCCTGTCTGGCCTCAGATCCCGAGTCACCTGTTCCAGCAACTGAACGGCAGCCTGCGCCTCGATGTGCATGTATTCAGTGACCAGCCACAGAAAAGTTTTGTGCTGATTAACATGCGGAAATACAGGGAAGGCGAAAAGTTACAGGAAGGGCCGCAGTTGGACGAAATAACAGCGGAAGGCGTGATATTGTCATTCAACGGGCAGCGATTCAGATTACAAGCACAATAATATTCAGGGAATCAGTCGATGTTAAACAACATTCTAGCCGTGGTCTTTTCGTTGTGTATCGGGCTGACAGGCTATCCGGTATCAGCAGCAGACTTCGACCCCAGGGCGAGCACGCGCCAGCTCATTGTCCGTCTCAAGGATGATGGTTTGCGCCGTATCCAGGCGGTGCGCCGTAATGACGCAATTTCGGATTTGCGACTGCCGGACGGTCGTCCACTCTCCTTTGTCCGGCATTTCAATCGTAATGGGATGGTGGTGCGTTTACCGGCAGATGTCAGCCTGGAAGAGGCGGAGCGTATCGCCGAACAATTGGCGGAAAATCCGTCTGTGGCATCGGCACAGCCGGATAAGCGCGTGTATCCCGCGCTGCGTCCAATTGACCCCGAGTTCCCCGGCCAGTGGCATCTGTTTGAAGACACGGCCGGCATACATATGCCGGTTGCCTGGGATCAGGAAACCGGTTCAGGCAGTGTTGTGATCGCGCAGCTGGATACGGGGATTATTCCACATGCTGACCTTAATCCGGCCCGCATTCTGGCGGGCTACGACTTGATCAGCGACGCAGTCACTGCGAATGACGGTGACGGCAGAGATCCGGATTCTTCCGATCCGGGCGACGCCACGGTGGATGATGAGTGCGGAGTTGGTGTTCCCGGCGAGGACAGTTCCTGGCACGGACTCGCTGTTGCAGGAGTGATGGTGGCTGAATCGAATAATGCCGCAGATATCGCCGGCATTGATTTTGCAGCCAGACTGTTGCCGGTTCGAGTGTTGGGCAAATGTGGTGGCGCTATCTCGGATGTGGTGGATGCCATCCGCTGGTCAGCGGGCTTGCCGGTTGCTGGTGTTCCGATTAATCCGGTACCTGCAAAAGTGATCAACGTCAGTCTGAGCGGTGTCGGTAGCTGCTCATTCGAAGAACAGGGCGCAATTAACGATGCTGTTAATGCCGGGGCCGTGGTTGTGGTTGCGGCCGGCAATGAGGCTATAGACGTGGCGACCATCAGCCCGGCCAATTGCGACAATGTCGTCACTGTCGGTGCAGTGGGCCGTGATGGGCGCCGTGCTTCTTATATGAATACCGGGGAAGAGATCGATCTGAGTGGTCCAGGTGGCGATGGGGATGCTCCCAACGCTAACGGTATCCTGACCCTGTTTAATATCGGCTCAACGGTGCCCGTCGCGGATACGCTGGCGGAGATTCAGGGTACCAGTTTTACCACTGCTCAGGTGTCTGCAGTGGTCGCACTGATGTGGGCCTCCAACGGTGCTGAACTGAATCCCGGGCTGATCCAAAATATCCTGCGCAGCACGACACGGGCATTTCCGGACAGCAGTTGTGATCCGAGCACCTGCGGAAGCGGTATCCTGGATGCCGATGCCGCACTGGCTGCCGCGCTAGACGATCCGACATCGGTATTTGGTCCCACTGCTAACACGAACAGTGGTGGAGGCGGCTGCACCCTCGTCGCTAAAGGCTCTTCAAGGTTTGATCCGCTGTTTGTTCTGTTGCTGATGGCGGCTGCTGGCCTGCGCTGCTGTCGCAGAAGACGCACGAACAGCGGGTTTCCTGAATAGCTCATTCGCACGACCGGAGTTTTTGTGTTACGCGCCATCCAGGATTTTTTCCGTTTAAAGATTGAGCCTGATACGCAAAGCGGGCCCGATCAGCATGGTTTGCAGTTAGCGACCGCCGCATTGTTGTTCGAGATGTTGCGCGCTGATGATGATGAGCATCCTGATGAACGCCATACGCTCGAGCAGGCATTGCAGGAATGCTTTGCTCTCAGCGAGGATGAAACACGCCAGCTGGCGCAGCTGGCCGAACGTGAAGCAGCCGAGTCAGTTTCCCTGTTTCAGTTCACCGGCCTGATTAACAGGCATTTCTCGCCCGATGAGAAAATCCGGGTAGTGGAAATGCTGTGGCAGGTTGCGTATGCAGACGGTCGTCTGGATCGTTACGAAGAGGCTCTGGTACGCAAGCTCGCTGAGCTGATTCATGTCCCGCACCGCGAGTTTGTGCAGGCCAAGCATCGGGTGCTGGCAACCAAGCAATAAAAAAAGGCAGCCGGTTCGGCTGCCTTTCAAGGCGCAAATCTTTTATTGCTTTTTGCCTTCCAGGCCTGGGGTTTTGACGCATCCTTTTGTCAAATTCAGGCGGTGCCCCTTTTCAGACCATATCTTTCAGGCCCTTCAGCGGTAGCACCTTGACAACATTACGTGCAGGCTTGGCTTTGAAAACCATGGCTTCACCGGTGAACGGATTAACGCCTTTACGTGATTTGGTGGCCGGTTTGCGAACAACTTTGATTTTCATCAGACCGGGTAATGTGTACATGCCCGGACCGGTGCGTCTGATGTCGCGTCTGATCAGGGTGTTGAGGGATTCGAATACGGCACTGACATCTTTTTTCGTCAATCCGGTTTTGTCTGCGATATAGGTAAATGTTTCAGCCTTGGTGGTAGGTTTCTTAACTGCCTTCACTACAGCCTTTTTCTTGGCGGTCTTTTTGGC
>JBDNAP010000549.1:0-2992 GCA_039768325.1 Thiogranum sp. | reverse complement strand
TTCTGCATTTCAGGCTGGAAGAAACAGGAAACAGCCTTTCCCATATTCTTTGCGTGATAAAGTGCAGTATCGGCCTGCCTGAGAAGATCGTTTGCATCTTCTGTATGCGAGCCGGTAAAAATCCTGATACCAATGCTTGTGGATATACTGAATTTGTGCTCGCTAATTTGCAGCGGTTTTGTTAAGGCCTCTATCGTCCGGTTAGCCGACACTTGTGCCCTTTCCGCAGCAATCTGTAGATCTTTATCAAGTTCGGTCAGAACCAGCAAAAATTCATCTCCTCCTAACCGGGCCAGAAAATCTTCAGTACGGCGGCACCCATCCAACCGTTCGGCAACGGCTTTCAATACAAGGTCACCGATTTCATGACCAAGTGAGTCATTTATAATTTTGAAGTTATCTAAATCGAAGAACAGAATTGCACTGTGGTAACCGTGACGACGAGTGCGGGCGATTTCCTGGGCAAGAAACTCAGTGATGGCGTATCGGTTAGGCAGGTTAGTCAACGCATCATACAGCGCCATGTGCGTTAACCGATCTTCCGCTTTCTTTCGCTCCACTATTTCTGCGGTAAGATGTTCGTTTAATGCTCGCAACTCGCCGGTGCGTTCCTGAATACGTCGATCAAGCTCCAAATTCAGTTGTCTGAGGTCTTCCCGCATTTCATCCGCTTTGATGATGCTCGGAATCCAGCGCCGAAATCCAAGTGCCAGCAGTAAGAACCCCAACAGCGCCCCTATTACTTTTTCAATGAACGCCTCGACTTCCGTATCTCCAACTACAATGAAGCCGTTAAGTGCAGGAAAATTATCCGTGATGTCGATGGACATCCCGAGAAAAACCAAACCAAATCCCACTACAACAAGCAGGGTACCAGGCTGGGAACGCACACTATCGTGTCTGATTGCCCGCAAGAGGGTAAAAAAGACCATAGCTGCGATAAAAGCTCCTGTCGTTTCGAGAACAATGTCATTCATAATATTGTTCGGCAACAGCAAGGACCTGGCCGGGACTTAAGCAAGCTCTGCTCAATTCGTCATGCCGGGCTTGTTCCGGCATCCAGATGCATGATTTTCCCGGATGATTCGCTACGCTCACCGTGTGGGTCGCCCGTTGGCGTTCTACGCCCTGCGCGCTTTTGCCCGGTATACGCTGGATTGACAGTACGGGCATTAATTAGAGATTCCTCAAGCAAACCTTCTATCGAGATTCAGGAGCAACAATTCAGCCTTGTGTAATCCCCATGTAAAATCCAGGAATTCAGCCGCCAAAGGGTTGTCCGTGCTACGGTTATAGCGGTAATCAATCAGATTTCTTAAAAACACGGGTGGTTCACATGAAGAAAGATTGGGCGCGAATACCCGATCAGTCACGCAGACCCCGGTAACATGGCACCTGAGGGGGGATGTAATCACGTCATTCCGGCACATGCCGGAATGACAAATGTGAATTCGATCTAAAACGGGTGTGAATTCGGCTAAAGTCAGTGCCATTCACACTAGGGCCTGTGGTTTGTATACGAGTATACAGCAGCTATCCGGAAGGCTTTGGCCACTCCAGGCAAACAGACTATTTTCCGATGCAGAAGCCTGAAAATATTTCCCCCAGCAAATCATCGCTGGAAAACTCTCCTGTAATCTTCGACAGCTGCTGCTGGGCCAGTCGCAGTTCTTCGGCCAGTAATTCGCCAGCGCCAATGTACAGACAGTCCTGCGCATTATTCAGGTTCAACGCCGCCAGCTGCAGTGCGTGCAGATGGCGTCGCCTGACGCTGAAACCGCCGGCAACCGATTCACTGTAGCCCATCACCTCTTTCAGGTGCGAACGAAGATTCTCCATACCTTCACCCGACAGGCTGCTTACTGCGATTTCCGCATCCGACCCCTGGCTACGAACCCGCGCAGGGCGCCCGCTCAGATCAATTTTATTATACACCAGTGTATGGGGAAGCCTGGGCGGCAGGCGGTCGAGAACCCTGTTGTCCTCATTGCTGAACCCGACCTGATCGTCGATGATCAACAGAACCCGGTCGGCCTGTTCGATTTGAGCCCAGGCTCGACGCACGCCTTCCTTTTCGATCGGATCGCTGCTGTCGCGCAGGCCTGCCGTATCGATAATATGCAGCGGCATACCGTCGATCTGGATATGCTCTCTCAGTATGTCACGGGTGGTACCGGCGATGGAGGTTACGATAGCGGTTTCCCTGCCCGCCAGTGCATTCAGCAGGCTTGACTTGCCGGCATTGGGCTGCCCGGCCAGCACCAGGGTCATACCTTCCCGCAATAAACAGCCCTGTTTAGCTTGCGCCTGTACAGCGTGCAGATCTTCGCTCACCGCGGTCAGGCGTTGCTGCACTTCGCCATCACTCAGGAAGTCTATTTCCTCTTCCGGAAAATCGATGGCGGCTTCGACATACAGGCGCAAATGAATCAGCGACTCAAGCAGCGCTTGTATCAGCCGGGACAATTCACCCTGCAGGGATCGGCTCGCGGCGCGGGCCGCCTGCTCGCTACTGCTGTCGATAAGATCGGCAATAGCTTCGGCCTGTGTCAGGTCCAGTTTGTCATTCAGAAAGGCACGTTCTGAAAATTCGCCGGGCCGCGCCTGACGCGCACCCAGCTGTAATAGGCGCGCCAGCAGAAGATCCATAACCACCGGCCCACCATGCCCATGCAGCTCGAGAACGTGTTCTCCGGTGAAGGAGTGGGGCCCGGGAAAATAGAGGCTCAAACCCTGGTCGATTACCCGGCCTTGCGCATCCTTGAAGTTATGCAATTCCGCGAGGCGCGGCGGCGGGAGTTTGCCCAGCAGCTGCTCGGCTATTACCGGCACCTGTGGCCCCGAAACACGAATCATACCGACACCGGCGCGGCCCGGCGCAGTTGCCACAGCTGCAATCGTGTCAGCGTCCGCGGTCACGGCGGCGAATACCCCGGAAAAGGGCTCGCCACACCGAAATCAGGATGCCGCTTCCACACGTTTGGTGATGACG
>JBDNAP010000548.1:0-3655 GCA_039768325.1 Thiogranum sp. | reverse complement strand
TTCG
The DNA here is from genome assembly GCA_039768325.1 of Thiogranum sp. GTDB lineage: Bacteria > Pseudomonadota > Gammaproteobacteria > DSM-19610 > DSM-19610 > Thiogranum. The sequence goes on along the minus strand of JBDNAP010000548.1, from coordinate 3,651 downwards.
GGCGTGACATCGATGCCGTAGAACCCGCCATGATGATGTCCCGTGATCGCCTCGGTGGAAAGCGGCGTTGAGAGATTGCGGAACACCACGAGCTTGGCGAGGTCCGGGAAGTATTTTTCGAATTGTGCGAAGAGGACTTCCTCGACCGTTGACTTGAATTCCCGGTAGTCCTCGCCCCGCGCACCAGGCTCTAGATTGGCCCATTTTTCCACCACAGACCAGTCGGTCCATGCCACGATTTCCCCGGCGTATTTCCGCGAGGGGCCAGGATCGTGCGTGCTGTCCTTGAGCGAGGCGAACGAGACGAACATGCCCGGAGGCGGGTTTTCGGGCGCGTCGGTCCAGATGACATCCACTTCCCGAGTCGGGTAGATCCAGTGGTTCGAGCGGGTCGCGCCGGCATCTTCGATATCGCCCTCGAAGCCCATGAACAGGCTAAAATGGGCAACTGAGTGCGGCAGGGCGTTGATCTCGTCGATCCAGTCCTGGTGCCCGCAACCCTTTGGCAGAAGATGGTTCACGGTCTCGCGTGCCCCGATATCTGAGATCACCGTACCCGCGCGTATGTCCTCCCCCTGCGCCGTCCGCACGCCAACGACCCGGTCGTCCTCGATCAGCAGCGTCTCGACCTTGGTGTCCGCCCGCGCTTCGCCCCCCGCCTTCGTGATCGTCGGCAGAATGTGGTCGGCAAAGGCTGCGCCCCCGCCCGCCGGATACCAGGCGCCGCTTTCCAGGTAGGACCCGGTGATCAAGGCATGCATGGCGAAGCTTGCCTTGCTCGGCCTGCCGCCGTGGTCGAACCACTGCGCGGCGAAGGCGGCGGCGAGATCGGGGTTGTCGGTGATCTCGTCAATCACCTCCTGCGTCGTCCGCACGCACCAGCGTTTGATGGCGTGGCTATGCCACCACTTCATCGCCGAGCCAATGATCTCGGGCATCGCGCGAGTCGAGGTGATCGTGAAAGACGCCTGCCTGCCTTCCCTGAGCGCCGCGATCCAGGCCTCGATGGCCTTGGCTTCGTCCGGAAACCGGTCTTTGAGATCACGCTCTTGCGCCTCATAGGGGCGCGACAGGGACAACGGCGTGGCGTCGCCGATATGCAGGTTGTCATAGATGGAACCCATGGAGATGAACTTGATCGGCGTGTCCGACAGCCAGTCGAGCATGTGGCGCTCCCGATCATCCGGGGCGACGCAGTTGAGGTAGTGGATGCCCGCATCCCAGGAGAACCCCTCCATGGAGAAGCTGTGGGTCAGGCCGCCGAGCGTCTGGTACTGCTCCAACAGAAGTACCTTGTGCCCGAGCTTCGACAGCGCGGCGGCTGCGGCCATGCCACCCATACCGGAGCCGACGATGATGGCGTCCCAGCCATTTCGGTCAGTGTCAGCCAACTCTAATCTCTTTCGCTTTGGAATGGACCGCGTGAAATAGTCCATCCGCGCTTACAGCTTACAGTTGCCGGTGAAGTGCGATTTGATCGCGATCAATCTAGCAGAGAGGACCGGTTTCTCATTCCCCAAGCAACCAACACGTGCGGACAGGCTTCCAGTTATCTGCGTTGCATTCTGCGGTAACCGGACATTCAAACCTACTGCAGCGATGGCTAGACAGGGCTCATAGCAGTCATCCAGCGCTCAGCGCGTACCAAGGTACACGTAAACAGCCCACCACCGTGATCAGAGCCGGGAAAACCTAACCTCCAGCGGTCCAGTTAATGGTCTCAGAGCAAGAGTACTTAAACGAGAATTGGATGCGGAATTAATTCGGGATAAGTTCAGATAAGGTAGGTGCAGCACCATCCTAATTATTCTCCCGCACTTCACAATCTTCTGTCTAGTGGTCCATTCCTGAGCGGTGTCTATGAGTGAGAAACACCGCTTTACACAAGTAGTCTCGCTAACGAATAGGCGCTGCAGGGCAAAACTAACTGGTTCAGCACTTTACACCATCAATAATCAACGTGCACAACTCCAGGTTCCATCACATATCCACAACCTGAAGTATTATATGGACATGTGATTGCAACAAGTATGTACTACTTGTTGTGGCCCCTGAATTTAGTTGAGCCTCTTTCCGTCAGTAGCTTTGCGTTCTTTGCAGTCGTGCCGATATCTCTGTCGAGGTGTGGTTTATGCGTACCAATACTAACTTGTCGTAACCCTCAAGAATCGGAGTTGAAGACATGCCTAACAGTGAACGAGTTACAGAAACCGAACATATTCAAGACCAATTCACGGAAGCAGATGTCACTCAGGACAAGACGCTACCAAGTAAACCAGACGTCGCCTCAACGGCTTCTTTTCTCTTCGGATGGAATATGGAATTAGCGCAGTTCTATTTCCGTCGGTATCAGCAATATTGCATCGCACCGGTCAGCTTACTGACATGCCAGTCTGTCGAAGATCTACGGGCTCATCATGCAGAATTCCTACAGCAAATGATGGCTGACTATCGCGAAAATGCCATTCGTCTATCAATGATCGCTAATGGAAGTGGATCTGAGGCAAGTCTGCATTCTGACTACGCCTCGCATCTGTTGAAAGCTCAAGACGACGCTGCCGCCATTATCGAACAGGCCAAGGTGACGGCCAGTCGCATTGTTGAGTCAGCAGAAAAACGAGCCGCAACCGACAAGGCAAAGTCAGAGACTACTGTCGCCAAGAAAACAGCGTAATCGCCCGTTTGGATGTTGCCGACAAACTCTTGTAGGGGAGCGACTGAAAGGTTTGACAAAAGTATGCGACTTGTCCTTAAGCGTGAGCCATCTACCCCACCTGCTGTAGAGAACGCAGGTACCCAGAAGGCAAATTCCGCTCAGGACAGAGCAGCCAGACCCGACACATTAGAAACAGTATCCGGAGATATTGTTGAAAAACTCCCCATTTGCCTTGGGTCCAAAAATTCCCGCTTCATAGAGAAGGTTTTGGAAATTTTGGCTGAGGGGGTGGCTAATTTTCGATTATCGCGACCCTGAAGCGCCTGTGAATCAGGACGAGCAATTCTAGCGGCGGTTTTCAGTATTTCGCTCCGATAGCGAAAATATGAGACTCCGCGATTTTCGACTTTTTCAACACTATCCGGACAAAGCTGCCGGCGCTCGCCGCTTTGACTTAACGCAAAGTGCGCCGACCGGGTGTCAACTAGATTGAAGCGCGGGCTGGTACGGCGCGTGTTCACACTAAGCCAGGGGAGGTGCTTGCAATGAACTTGAAAATCTCGGACTTGATGGCCAAGAGGGTCGTTACAGCTGCTCCACACCACAAAGTCGGACATCTTCGCGACATCATGGCCAGAAACCGCTTCCATGCAGTTCCTGTTGTCGGCACCAATGGCGATCCAGTCGGTATTGTAACGACCGCCGATCTGGCCCGGCGGGTGAAGGATGAATCTCCCGTCAGCCGCATCATGTCAGACGATGTTACTGTTGTGCCGGCGTACAATAATGTGGAGGTCGCGGCGCGGATCATGCGCAAACATAAGATCCACCATGTGGTTGTGACCCATGAAAAGAAGGTTGTCGGGATCATAAGCTCTTTTGACCTCCTGAGACTCATCGAAGGTCATCGCTTTGTCGCAAAGGATGCCCCCAAGCCTTCAAAGCGCGGCAAGAAAAACCAATAAATTGCCGACATGTCTTTGCAAAGAATGCTA